>JAAVHD010000064.1 GCA_014799915.1 Oscillibacter sp. | reverse complement strand
CGCCCGACCCAGAAGGCACCCGTAGGGGCGGATATCATCCGCCCGTTTCTAAAGGACTGCTGTGCGTGCCGGTAAAACGGGCGCACAATGTGCGCCCCTACGGGAATTTCCTTTAGACGACAAATCATCAACCCCGCACCCCGGGAGCTCCCCCTCGTGTGATACGGTAGGGACCAACATAACATCTTAAAATAGACGCAATGCAGCAGAAACCACACCCNCCANATCCGNTTTAGNCCGGACNGACTACAGGATCAGCGCAAAAAACAATTNCCCCCGTAATAAAATNAGGGAGTCTTGAACCGTAGGTTCAAGCGNGTTTTTGCCTTCTTTTGTCGCGTGACAAAAGAAGGCGCNGNGTCCGNGGNCGCGNAGNNCCCGGGCTNNNNGGCAGAANCAANTNCCCGTTGCCGCCCGGAGGNCGGCAAGATCACTCTGTTGCTTTTGTCACATCATTGATCCACTTCCTNCTATGGAAGCGGATCAACCCAATAGGACATTTCAATAAATTCTCCGCCTGCATGGCAATGCAGACNATCCAAGTAGGCGCATGGACCACAAGTCCGGAAAAAGCCATCAGCGGAATAGCCGCCAGCCATAAGGGCCCCACATCGATCACCGACGCCACCTTNGCGTCGCCTCCCGCCCGNAGNACNCCNGTAATGTTAGTCACATCAAANGACCGCATCGGCATGGAAACNGCATAAATNATCGACAGATAAGTCGCCACCTCCACNGCGCCGGGAGTCAGCTTGAACAGCGGGAACAGCACCGGCCGGAAGAACGTAGGCAGCAGGATCAGCAGCGATGCCATCACAACCCCGCCCACCAGCATGGAGGCCAGCAGCAGCGTCCAACTGACTTCATAGACCCGCTGCTTGTCGTGNCCCTGACCGATCTCCTTGCCCACGATCACCGCCGCCGCAGCNGCAATNCCGAAGCAGACCACNGTGGANATCCGGTCAATGTTGCCGATGAGCGCATAAGCCGCCAGCATGTCCTGACTGTTATCCATNTGNCCCATGATCACCGTCAGCATGGANGTCCCGACNCTCCACATGGTCTCATTCCCCACCACCGGNGCGGAGTAGCGGATAAANCTGCGCAGGATCATCCGTCCGGGCCGCAGGATGCAGCCCCACCGCAGCGGCAGCCGTTTACTCCGAAGAGCAAANACCGCCGCCACCAGGAATTCCACCACCCGGCTGGTCAGCGTNGCCACCGCCGCGCCGGTGACGCCCATGGCGGGCGCGCCGAATTTACCGAAAATCAGCACATAGTTGAGGAANGTATTCACGCACATGGAAACCGCGAAAAGNATCATNCCGAACTTAGGATACTCCGTGCTGCGCTGGAGCNCGGAGTAAACACTGCTGATACCGTTGAGAATGTAAGAAAATCCCACGATCTGGATATAGCGTGTACCAAGTCCGATCAGCTCCTGATTGGGCGTAATGAGTCTCAGCACCTGNGCGGGGAAGAAGAANGTGGTGAGGGCCAGGATGGTGGAGAAGCCCGTCACGGCGTACAGGGCTACCCCCATGCAGCGGTTGATATTATCAATGTCCCCCTTGCCCCANTACTGGCTGATCAGCACGGCCATGCCGCTCTGGAANCCGAANATCACGATCTGAATAATAAATACCGGAACGTTGGCGGCAGTCACCGCCGCCATCTCCGCGTTGCCCAGCAGGCCCACCATGAACGTATCGGCGAAGCCCAGGGAGGTNGTGATGATATTTTGCAGGACGATGGGCGCAGAGAGAGCCCATAATTTCTGATAAAAGCCGGGTTCCCGGCGTAATGCGCGGAACATGATGTGCCTCCTTGAAATTGAAGAAATGAAAATTCCGTAGGGGCGGATATTATCCGCCCGCACGATACCCAGGATTTTTCGTTGGAAACGGGCGGATGATATCCGCCCCTACAAGTTTTACAGCATCGGAAATCTGGTNTTTTTGTGCTCCAGCAGNGCGTCCGCCAGNNCNTCNATNTCCTCNAANGNAGTCTCCGGGCCGAAGCTGATCCGCACCGTCCCGGCGGCGGTNTTCTTNTCCAGCCCCATGGCAACCAGCACATGGCTGGCCTTCCCNCNGTGGCAGGCNGAACCGGCGGAGATGNANATCCNCTTNCCGCTCAGCTCACTGACGATATTCTGACTGGGATACCCCGGCANGGATACCGACAAAATGTGTGGCGCATCNCCGGGGCCAATAAACCNCANATCCGGGATCGCGCCCAACTTCTCCCGGGCGTAGTCCCGGCAGGCAGCNAGGTGNGCAGAAATCTCCTCCCGCCGCTCCATGCGCAGNTCCACAGCCTTAGCGAAGCCGACGATCTGCGCCACNGCCTCAGTGCCGGGNCGCAGNCCNTTCTCCTGCCCGCCGCCGAACAGCAGNGGNAGCGTATTTTTCGCTTTGCCGCCGNTGNACAGCGCACCAATGCCCTTAGGCCCGCCNATCTTGTGGGCNGANAGNGTGATATAGTCCGCCCCCAGACTTTTTGCGGTAAAGGGNATTTTCAGAAAGCCCTGAACCGCATCCGTGTGCAGGAGGGTGGGACGGTCCTTCAACAGTGCCGCNATCTCCTCCACCGGGAAAANNGCCCCNGTCTCATTGTTCACCAGCATGACGCTGACCAGCGCCGTGTCCTCCCGNAGGGCGGCGGCGATCTGNTCCGCNGAGATCCTGCCGTCCGGACCGGGCTTTACATAGGTGGCGGTGTACCCNTCCTGCTCCAACTGCTTCACACACTGTAAAACGGCNCTGTGCTCCACNGCNGTGGTGACGATATGCCTGCCAACCCGGCGGTTCTGGTGCAGGGCGGCGCGGATGGCCCAGTTGTCNCCCTCNGTGCCGCAGGANGTGAANACNANCTGNTCCGGNCTNNCCCCCAGCGACCTGGCGATAGTGCTGCGGCTCTGGTCCACCAGTGCTTTTGCCTGACGGCCCAGCTCATACTGGGCAGANGGATTGCCGAATTGTTCNGTTAAAACCGATACCATGGCCTGTGCCACTTCCACGGGCACGGGAGTGGTGGCGGCGTGATCCAAATAGTGCATAGGGAATCTCCTTGTGTAAACTCCCGCTTGCCAGGGGGAGCGAAGTGTACTATAATGGGATAAATTGAAAAAGAGGAACAAACCTATGAAATATACCATCCGCGAGATCCAGCCCCGGGACAATCAGACAGTGGAGCACATCATCCGCGCCTGTCTGAAGGAGTTCGGCGGCGACCGNGANGGCACCGCCTGGTGCGACCCGGACCTGGGCCGGTTCTCAGAAATTTATCATCAGGACGGCTGCAAATACTGGGTAGCCGTGGATGAAACAGATACCGTGGTGGGCGGNTCCGGTATCGGCCCGCTGCCCGGAGTNGANGGCGTGTGCGAGNTGCAAAAGATGTACTGCCTCCCCGCCGCCCGGGGGACGGGCGCGGCNCACCAGCTNATNGAGCTGTGCCTGGACTACGCGGCCCGGTACTATCGGACGTGCTATCTGGANACCTTCGGCAACATGCTGGCCGCTCAGAAGTTCTACGCCAAGCACGGCTTCACCCGCCTGGANNCNCCCATGGGCGGCACGGGCCACTTCTCCTGCGACGTGTGGTATGCCAGGGCGCTGAACGGCCCGCTGGTCCTCCCTTACACCCGGGAGCGCATCGGGGACGTGCTGGACTTCGAGCGCCGCCTGCGGGAGGAGGAGCCCGGCTGGAGCTGGGAGATCGACGAAGCGTACACCGCCGCCCTAGAAAAGAGCTTCTCCGACCCCCGCTTCGCCCATTCCCTCTCCCTGCTGGCCTACGTGGACGGCAGAGTGGCGGGCCGGATCGATTCCACCCTGATTTGCAGTCACTTCGACGGCTCGGTGAAGGCGTATCTGGATTGGATCTGCGTCCTGCAAAGCCAGCGCCACAAGGGAACGGCACAGGCACTGATGGCGGAACTGCGCCGCCGGTTGAAAGAAACCGGGGCGGACACCCTTATTGGACTCATTGCCTCCAATCCGGAGGCCCAGCGGTTCTACCGCTCTCTGGAGAACGCGGAGATCAAGGACGAGGGCATCTGGATCGATCTGTAAGAAAGGAAAAAACATGGATATTATCATCAAAAAAGCCACATCCCCGGACCTGGACGCTGTGGAAGAACTATACGGCGCAATGTGCGACTACATGGCAGATAAGCCCTTCAATCCCAATTTCCGGCGCGGCGGATATCCCTCCCGGGAAGACGCGGAAACATATCTGGCCGCAGACGGGCTTTACATCGCCCAGGCGGGCGGAGACGTCGCCGGTTCCATCGCCCTGACAGCCAGCCCCAGCGCAGAGGAAGACCAGCCCGGCGAGGACGGCATTCTCTACATTCACATGGTCGCCGTCCACCCGGACCATCTGCGGCAGGGCGTGGCCTCTGCTATGCTGGACTTCACCAAGCAGGAGGCAGTGAGACGCGGCAGCACCACCCTCCGCATCTACGTCTGGGAGGGCAACACCCCGGCCATCCGAACCTATGAGAAGAACGGTTTCGCCCGCGCCGGAAAAGAGGACATCGGCCTGAGCGAATTTGGCCTGGACTGGTTTTATCTGTACGAAAAGCAACTGGACGGATGATATCATATTATTAGGAAAAGCGCAAGAGGGACCGCTATGAATATTGCCATTTACACCCTGGGCTGCAAGGTAAACCAATACGAGACCCAGGCCATGGAGCGGGAGCTGACCGCCCGGGGCCACGCTCTGGTCCCCTTCGAGGGTCCGGCGGACGCATACATCATCAATACCTGTACCGTCACCGCCGTCAGCGACAAAAAATCCCGGCAGATGATCCGCCGGGCGAGGAAACAGTCCCCTGACGCCGTGGTGGCGGTGTGCGGATGCTACCCCCAGACCCATCCTGAGGACGTGAAGGGCCTGGACGTGGACCTGATCGCCGGGACGGGGGACCGGATAAAGTTTCTGGACCTGCTGGAGAGCGCGGCCCGGGAGAAGGAGCCGGTAGTAAATCTGGACCAGGCCCTGCGGCGGCGTGCGTTCGAGGTCCTGCCCGCCGGAGGGCTGGCAGCCCGGACCCGCGCCATGCTGAAGGTAGAGGACGGGTGCGTCAATTTCTGCTCCTACTGCATCATTCCCTACGCCCGGGGGCCGGTGCGGTCCCTGCCGCTGGAGACAGCGGTAGAGGAGGTCCGGCGGCTGAAAGAGGAGGGCTACCGTGAGATCGTGCTGACGGGGATCGAGATCTCCTCCTGGGGTCATGATCTGCCGGGGAAGCCGGAACTGATCGATCTCATCGAGGCCATCTGCCGGGAGGCGGGAGAAATGCGGGTGCGGCTGGGGTCTTTGGAACCGAGGACCATCACGGAGGATTTCTGCCGCCGGGCATCGGCACTGCCCAATCTCTGCCCCCACTTCCATCTGTCCATGCAGTCCGGGTGTGACGAGACTTTGCAGCGGATGAACCGAAAATATGATACCAGTCGGTATAAAAAGAGCGTTTCATTACTAAACGGAGCGTTTCAGCGCCCTGCCATTACCACAGATCTGATCGTGGGCTTCCCGGGAGAGACCGAGGAGGAGTTTGTCAAAACACTGGATTTCATCCGGGAATGCGCCTTTGCAGAGATGCACATCTTCCCGTACTCCATCCGCCCCGGCACCCCCGCAGCGGAGATGGAACAGGTGCCGAAAGCGGTAAAGGAGGACCGCGCCACCCGCGCGGCAGCGGTAGCGGAGGAGATGCACGCGGCATATCTGCAAGGCTGTGTCGGGGAGACGTTCGACGTGCTGTACGAGCAGCCAGTGGATGGACTATATCAAGGCCACGCGCCAAACTATATGGTGGTGGCCGTGGAGGGGAAAGATCTGCACAACCGAACGCTCCCCACCAGGATCATTGGAATCCGAGATGGCATCCTGCTGGGGGAGCATCTGAAGGACTGCTGTACGTGCCGATAGAACGGGCGCACACTGTGCGCCCCTACACAGATTGTGGATAGACGACAAATCATCAACCCCGCACCCCGGGGAGCTCCCCTCGCGTGATACGGTAGGGACCAAGTCAACATCCTAAAATAGACGCAGAGCAGACGAAACCACACCCGTAGCCCGGTAGACCGGACGGACTACAGGATGAGCGTAAAAACAAATACCCCCGTAATAAATGAGGGATTCTTAAACCGCAGGTTTAAGCGACTTTTTGCCTTCTTTTTGTTCGCACAAAAAGAAGGCGCAGGGTCCGGGGCCGCGCAGGCCCCGGGCTGAAGATCAGAAGAATCTGCCGTTTGCCGCCTGCGGCGGCAAAGATTAGATTAAATTTTAACCAAACTCCTCTTGCAATTCCCCAAGACTTTTGGTATACTTTAGCCAAGGAAAAGAAAAACCTCATATAATTTCGCGGTAATGGCGCGAAAGTTTCTACCGGGCCGCCTTCGGCCCTGCTATGAGTGTTCCAAATCTCCCATAAAAGGGAGATTGGAGCGCTTTTTTCATTTCCAAAATCAGAAAGGAGACGCGCCATGACTACCATTCTGCATGGAAACATCATCCACACCCCCGCCTTCGGAGCGCTGGAGACCATCCCCGGCGGCTATCTTGTATTGGAGGACGGTGTGATCCAGGGAATTTATCCCAGGCTGCCGGAGCAGTACGCCGCCTGTCCGGTGACGGACTACGGCGACGGGCTCATCATGCCCTCTTTCGCTGACCTCCACCTCCACGCCCCCCAGTATCCCATGCTGGGCATGGGCATGGACCTTCCCCTGCTGGACTGGCTGGACACATACACCTTCCGCACGGAGGCCCGGTTCGAGGACACAGACTACGCCCGCCGGGTCTACCGGCAGCTGGCTCGGGATCTCATCACTTCCGGAACAACAAGGGTTGCCATGTTCTCCTCCCGCCACACCGCCGCAACCCTGATCCTCATGGAGGAGCTGGAGAAGGCCGGCGTCACCGGGTACGTGGGCAAGGTCAACATGGACCGCAACGCGGGCCTCTCCCAGGAGACAACAGAGGAATCCATTTCCGAGACCCTCCGCTGGCTGGATGCCTGCCATTTTGATCTGGTCAAGCCCATCCTGACCCCCCGCTTCACTCCCTCCTGCACCGATGAACTCATGGCTGCCCTGGGGAAGCTGGCCCAGGAGCGGGATCTGCCCGTCCAGTCCCACCTTTCGGAGAACACCGGGGAAATCGCCTGGGTGGGCGAGCTCCACCCCGACTGTAAGCAGTACTGGGAGAGCTACAACAAATATGGCCTGTGGAAGGACCGCACCCTCATGGCCCACTGTGTCCACAGCGACGCCCGGGAGCAGGAGGCCATGGCAAAGGCCGGAGTCTGGGCAGTCCACTGCGCCGCGTCCAATGTAAATCTGTGCAGCGGCACCGCGCCGGTACGGGAGCTTCTGAACCGGGGCGTTCAGGTGGCACTGGGCAGCGACATCGCCGGAGGCGACCAGCTTGCCATGCACAAGGTGGTGGTCATGTCCATCCGGGCCTCCAAGATCAAGCAGATCGAGACAGGCGCACCCTTCCTCACCGTGCCGGAGGCGTACTACCTGGGCACTGTGGCGGGACAGCGTTACTTCGGTGGCGGCGAGGGCTTCCAGCCGGGGCACAAGCTCCATGCCATCGTGGTGGATGACCGGGAGATGCCCGAGCCCACCCGAGAGCTCACACTGTCCGAGCGGTTCGAGCGGGCGGTCTATCTGATGGATAAGCGCTGCATCAAGGCGGTTTATAGTGAGGGCATACAGAGGGTGTAGAGCTGAAAAATCCAGCCCGCCCCGCTTGACAACACGGGACGGGATGGATATAATAAACAGTAAGGAGTGGGCGCTGCCAACGGGCAGGAAGTCCCTCCCTGTGTTACAAAGAAGTAACCGTCAGGATTGGGAGCCTTGGGCGGTTACTTCTTTTTGTTCCGAAACTGCGCAATTTCGATGCACAATCCCGCAATGCCAATCAACACCAGCGTGTATGTAAACAAATCGCCGTATGTGACCATAGCGCCACCTCCTCTCTATGGAGGAGGCAAGAAGCATCCTCCGTAAAGGAGGAACCCATAAACCCAGCCGCTGTTTGCGCAGCGCCCGGCCCGGCCTTCCGCCGGGCTATTTTTATTTTACCAGATATGCGGAAACCTGTCAAACCGTTTCCGATTGATACTTCGCAGCCTTCTCCTGCAATACCGCCAGGAACTTCGCGGCGGCCTTGGAGAAGATCTGGAATTTTTTCCACACCACATAAAGCCGCACCTCCAGCCGGGGCTCCAGGGGACGGAAACAGAGCTGACTGTCGCCGGTGGTGTTGACCAGGTGGTCCAACGCCAGCGCATACCCCAGCCCCTCCTCCACCATCAAAGAGGCGTTGTAAATCAGATTATAGGTAGCCGCCACGTTCAGCGAAGCGTACTCCTGCCCGAACCACGCGGAGAGGCCGTCCCGTCCAATGGACTGCCGGGAGAGGAGCAGGGGCTTGTCCCGCAGATCCTCCGGACGCAGCGCATCCTTTTCCGCCAAATGGCTGTCCTTCCGCATCAAAACACCCCACACATCGGTAACAGGCAGCTGGATATAGTCGTACCGCTTCAGATCCCCCGGCTCCAGCAGAATGCCGAAATCCAGACACCCCCTGTCCAACCGCTCACACACGTCGTTGGCATTGCCGCTGAACAGGTGGTAATGGATGTTGGGAAACGCACACTGGAGCTCCCGCGCGGCTCGGGCGATGAGGCGCATGGCCTCGCTCTCGCCGCCGCCGATGTAGATGTCCCCGGCTACGGTCTCCTCGGTACCCCAGAATTCCGATTCCGTCTTCTCCACCAGCTCGACTATTTCGCTGGCCCGTTTGCGCAGCAGCACGCCGTCCTCCGTCAGGCTCACCTTCCGGCTGCCCCGGATGAACAGCTTCTTCCCCAACTCGTTCTCCAGATCCATCAACTGCCGGGACAGCGTGGGCTGGGTCAGATGCAGGTATTCCGCCGCGCCGGAGATGCTCTCCTCCTGGGCCACGGCCAGAAAGTACCGCAGCACCCTCAATTCCATTTACGTCAACTCCCTCCGCATTTTCTTTTCCATAGCACTATACCACCGCGAACCATACCCGTCAAGTATAACTCGCTATTTGATATAAGCATTTGATATTTCCTGCCGGTTGTTTTATAATGCGAATCGATAGTTGACGGAAACTCCCGGGCGCTGTTTACCGCCACAGGCGGTAAATGCGCTTGAAAGCCGCGCATGGTTTGGGATGGTGCGATGGAGAAGATTTTTTTGGAGCGCGGCTTTTGGGGAATTTCGCGCCCTGCGGGGCGCGACCAGGGGCTCTGCCCCTGGACTCCGCCACCTTTGAAAAGGTGGACGAAACTTTTATATATCGCGGAAAGGAGAGATAGCTATGACAGATCCTTCGCTGGACCGTGACCGGATCGAGGAGCTTCTGCGGGAGACAGACTGCCCGGAGGAGTTCACCCGGCGCTTTCTGGAAGCCATGGAAACAGCCTCCCCCGAGGAGCAGCTGCGGATGCTGCGCTGCCAGCGCTGCCGTCTGGTGGAGTGCATCCACTGCGCCCAGAGGAAGCTGGATATGCTGGACTATCTGCGCTATCAGTTGGAAAACCGCTCCCGCGGTACGGAAGGAGGCGCGGCCCAATGAGTGAACGCCTGATGGAACTCCTTCTGGACTCCTTCTGGAAGATCCTTCTGCCGGGGCTGACGGCCACCATCCCGCTGACGGTGATCGCGTTTTCTTTTGCAATGGTCATCGCGGTGGCGGCGGCTCTGGTGCAGTTCGCGAAAATAAAGGTGCTGCGGCAGCTGTGCCGGTTCTATATCTGGGTGTTCCGGGGAACGCCGCTGCTGGTGCAGCTGTTTGTGGTGTTCTACGGCCTGCCCAGACTGGGGATCGTGATCGAGCCTTTCCCGGCGGCGGTGATCGTGTTCTCCCTCAACGAGGGGGCCTACTGCGCGGAGATCATCCGTGCAGCACTGGAGTCCGTGCCCCCGGGGCAGCTGGAGGCGGGGTACTGCGTGGGCATGAGCTATTTGCAGACCATGCGGCGGATCATCCTGCCCCAGGCTATGCGCACCGCTTTCCCTTCCCTCTCCAACTCCCTGATCGCCATGGTGAAGGACACCTCCCTGGCCGCCAATATCACGGTGACGGAGATGTTCATGGTCACCCAGCGCATCGTGGCCCGGACCTACGAGCCGTTGGCGCTGTATATCGAGGTAGGGCTGATTTATCTCCTCTTCTCCACGGTACTGACCAAGCTCCAGAACATGGGGGAGAAGAAGCTGAACATCTACGAGGAACAGGAGGCCTGAGATGCTGGAAATCAAACAGATCCGCAAGTCCTTCGGCCCTCTGGAGGTCCTCAGAGGCGTGGACCTGCGGGTGGAGCAGGGAGACGTGGTGGCGATCCTGGGCCCCAGCGGCTCCGGTAAGACCACGCTGCTGCGGTGCGTCAACTTCCTGGAGACAGCCAACAGCGGGACCATGACCTTTGACGGAGAAACCTTTTCGCTGGACCGCATGACCCGGAAGGATATCGCCCGTCTCCGGAAAAAGACCGCTTTCGTCTTCCAGGACTACAACCTGTTCCGCAACAAAACCGCCCTGCAAAACGTAATGGAGGGCCTGATCATCGCCCGGAAGATGCCCAAGGATCTGGCGCTGGAGATCAGCCGGAAGGCCCTGCAAAAGGTGGGCATGGCGGACCGTGAGGGCCACTACCCCCATCAGCTCTCCGGCGGACAGCAGCAGCGGGTAGCCATCGCCCGGGCCATTGCCGCCGGCCCTGAGATCATCTTCTTCGACGAACCCACCTCCGCCCTGGACCCGGAGCTGACAGGAGAAGTGCTTGCCGTCATGCGGCAGCTGGCGGACGAGGGCATGACCATGCTGGTGGTCACCCACGAGATGGGCTTCGCCCGGACGGTGTCCAACAAAGTCATCTTTATGGAGGACGGCGTGGTGGTGGAGGAAGGTCCCTCCCGTGAGTTCTTCCGGAACCCCAGAGAGGAGCGCTCCAAGGCGTTTTTGCAGACCATCCGCGCCGCAGAAATGGCGGAGTAACCATTTACCCCAAGCGGGAAATTCGAGGTAAAGCAAATGGAAATAAAGCAAGTAACCGACCCTACAGAAAAACAGCATGTGACCCGATTCATTCTGGAAAGTCTTACAGATTGGTTTGGATTGGAGGAGGCACGGGAGAACTACATAGCGGAAAGCGTCGATAAAATCTTCTTTTGTGCCTATGACGAGGATAGGCCGGTGGGGTTCCTGTATTTGAAGGAAACAGGGAACGCGACCGTCGAGCTATACGTCATGGGCGTATTGGCTGAGTTTCATAGGAAGGGCATCGGCCGGGAACTGTTTTACAGCGCAAAGAAAGCGGCGTGCGAAGAAGGGTATTCCTTCCTTCAGGTAAAGACCGTTCAAATGGGGAAATACGAGGAATATGATAAAACCAACAAGTTTTATCTCTCTCTTGGTTTCCATGAATTTGAGGTATTTCCCACGTTGTGGGATGAATGGAATCCGTGCCAGATCTATATCATGAGCTTGAAATAAGTTCCTGTCTGCTGGCAAAAAAACGCAATGAGCAGTACAAAAGGAGAAAAACC
This sequence comes from Oscillibacter sp., assembly GCA_014799915.1. Classification (GTDB taxonomy): domain Bacteria; phylum Bacillota; class Clostridia; order Oscillospirales; family Oscillospiraceae; genus Pelethomonas. The sequence continues at coordinate 15,436 of JAAVHD010000064.1, read as the reverse complement.
TATGCGCGACTGGTTTACCATTGACCAGATAGACAGCAATACATACATCATCAGCGAGTACCGGCACTGGGAGGAGACCCACTGCTATCTGTTGAACGGGACGGAACGGAGTCTGCTGATCGACACGGGCCTCGGCATCTGCAATATCTACGACGAGGTAGTCAGGCTGACGGATAAGCCCATTACTGCTGTGGCTACCCACATTCACTGGGACCACATCGGCGGCCACCAGTACTTCCCGGACTTCTACGCCCACGGGGCGGAGCTGGATTGGCTCAACGGAGCGTTTCCGCTGCCGCCCCAGGTGATCCGGGATATGGTCGTGGACCGCTGCGATCTGCCGGAGGGTTTTGACGTCAGTACCTACACCATGTTTCAAGGGTCCCCTACCAGAGTTCTGCAAGACGGAGACACCATCGACATCGGCGGGCGGGTAATCGAGGTACTGCACACGCCGGGACACTCCCCAGGGCACATGTGCTTCTGGGAAGCGGAAAGGGGATACCTGTTTACAGGGGATCTGGTCTATAAGGATACGCTGTTCGCCTACTATCCCTCCACCGATCCGGTGGCTTACCTCGCTTCCCTTGAGAAGATCGCCGCACTCCCTGCACAAAAGATCTTTCCCGCGCACCATTCTCTGGATATCGGACCTGAGATCGTAGTCCGTATGCGGGACGTTTTCCGGGACCTCCGGACGAAGGGATTGCTGCACCACGGAAGCGGGACATTTGACTATGGAGATTGGGCCGTTTGGCTTTAATCATATCTATTTATGCAAAATTTTGAAGGAGTTGTTTTGTCATGAAGCGTAACACTTTTCTGGCCCTGCTGCTGGCGGGGCTGCTGATCCTGGCAGGCTGCGGACAGAGCGGCGGCAGTCAGGCACAAACCGGCGACCTGCTCTCCCAGATCCAGGAGCGTGGGGAGATCGTGGTGGCCATGGAGGGCACCTGGGCCCCCTGGACCTACCACGACGAGAACGATAATCTGGTGGGCTACGACGTGGAGGTGGCCGCGGCCATCGCGGAGAAGCTGGGCGTATCGGTCCGCTATGAGGAGGGCGAGTTCGACGGCCTGCTGGCCGGCGTGGAGGCCGGACGGTATGACATCATGGTCAACGGCGTGGACATCGACGAGGAGCGGCAGCAGAAGTACGACTTCACCGATCCCTACGCCTACGGCCACATCGCCGTCATCGTCCGGGGCGACAACAGCGACATCGCCGCCATGGAGGACCTGGAGGGCAAGCACACCGCCAACACCATCACCAGTACCTACGCCAAGGTTGCCGAGGAGTACGGCGCGGAGGTCACCGGCGTGGACGATCTGAACCAGACCTTTGAGCTGCTGTTTTCCGGCCGCATTGACGCCACCCTCAACTCAGAGGACAGCTACTACGACTACATGAAGGCCCACCCCGACGCGGACGCCAGAATTGCCTGCCTGGCCCCGGACGCGACACAGATCGCCATCCCCGTGCCCAAGGGCGAGACGGCGCTGGTCAACGCCATCAACGACGCTCTGGCCGAGCTGAACGCCGACGGGACGCTGAGCGCTTTGTCGGAGAAGTATTTTGAAAGGGATATTTCTCAGCCGTAAGGGTTAAAAATAGGCCAATATGAAAAGGGAATCCCTTGACATAGGGATTCCCCTTTTTGTTCACATCACGGCTCATCCTTCAGCCCTAAAAGATAATCGGTGGAGACGTCGAAGAATTTGGCAAGGAGGATGAGTTTTTCGATGGTTGTGGTACGAATGCCGCTTTCGATCCCGCTGATGGTCGTCTGCTTCAGCCCAAGGACCTCCGCCAATTTCGCTTGGCTCAGATTTTTCTGTTTTCGTAGTTTTTTTACACGGAAAGCAAATAACTCTAAGTTATTCATAAAAACTCCTTGACTTATCTCTATTTATAATATATAATATTTTTAGCAATAATTCGACTGGGAGGCAAACTAAATGACTGTCATATTTGAAGAACTGTTTCACGCCTGGTGTCAGCCATATCACCCGGATCTTCTTCCGGACTACTTAAACAATGACCCAATCCGAGGCTACGGTCAGTATACTTTTGAGCAGGGATTCAAGCTGGCAATGCAGTTGGCGGTAGCCAGTCTGGACCCGGGGGATATGATAGAAACTGTGTAGCGGAAAGGGCGGGCGCAGAGGCCCGCCCTTTGCCAGTTTTTCGATTTATGCGTCACAGTCAGATACGCAACATCCCTGTAGGGGCGCACATTGTGCGCCCGCTTCTAAGGGGCAGAACCGCACCGAAAATTTCTCGCATAGGTCCTTTGGCTTACGGGCGCACACTGTGCGCCCCTACACCAGCGAATCAGCCCTGGGAAATCCAGCGGGAAATCACACCTCGATCTGCTCCATCACGAAGCACTCGATAATGTCGCCTTCCTTGATATCGTTGAACTTCTCAATCGACATACCGCACTCATACCCGGAGGCAACTTCCTTGACGGCATCCTTGAACCGCTGCAAGGATGCCAGCATTCCCTCGTGGATAACGATACCATCCCGGACAATGCGCACCTGACAGGACCGCTGAATCTTTCCATCCTGTACATAGCAGCCCGCGATAGTGCCCACGCCGGACACCTTGTAGGTCTGCCGTACCTCGGCGTGGCCAATCAGCGCCTCCCGGAACTTGGGGGCCAGCATACCCTTCATGGCGGCCTCAACCTCGTTGATGGCGTCATAGATCACGCGGTACATCCGCATATCCACATTGCTCCGTGCCGCGTTGTCCCGCGCGGAGGCGTCCGGCCGAACATTGAATCCCACAATAATGGCCTTGGAAGTGGAAGCCAGCATCACGTCGCTCTCGCTGATCGCGCCCACGCCGGAGTGGATGACCCGCACCCGGACTTCCTCGTTGCTCAGCTTCTCCAGGCTGGCCTTCACCGCCTCGGCGGAGCCCTGTACGTCGGCCTTGACGATGATGTTCAGATCCTTCATCTCACCGGCCTGGATCTGGCTGAACAGATCCTCCAGAGAGACCTTTTGAATAGGCGCGTTGGCCTTGGCGCGCTCCTCGGCCTTGCGCTGCTCCACCAGCTCGCGGGCCAGACGCTCGTCGGCCACGGCGTTAAAGGGACTGCCCGCACCGGGCACCTCGCCCAGACCGGTGATCTCCACAGGCACAGACGGCCCGGCCTCGGTGATGCGGTTGCCCTTGTCGTCCAGCATGGCGCGGACGCGGCCCACGGCAGTACCGGCGATGATAATGTCGCCGGAATGCAGGGTGCCGTTCTGCACCAGCAGCGTAGCCACGGGACCCCGTCCCTTGTCCAGCCGGGCCTCCACCACGGTACCCTGGGCGGCGCGGTTGGGATTGGCCTTCAGCTCCGCCACCTCGGCGGTGAGGGTCACCATCTCCAGCAGGTTGTCGATACCCATGCCGGTCTTGGCGGAGATGGGGCAGATGATGGTCTCGCCGCCCCAGTCCTCGGCCACCAGCTCGTACTCGGTGAGCTGCTGCTTGATGCGCTCGGGATTGGCCTCCGGCTTATCCATCTTGTTGATGGCAACGATAATGGGAATATCCGCCGCCTTGGCGTGGTTGATGGACTCCACGGTCTGAGGCATGATGCCGTCCTCGGCGGCAACCACCAGGATGGCGATATCCGTCACCATGGCGCCGCGGGCACGCATGGAGGTAAACGCCTCGTGGCCCGGGGTGTCCAGGAAGGTGATGGGCTTGCCGTTGATCTCAGTCTGATAAGCACCGATGTGCTGCGTAATGCCGCCGGCCTCGCCCTTGGCGACGCTGGCGTTGCGGATATAGTCCAGCAGGGAGGTCTTGCCGTGGTCCACGTGGCCCATGACCACCACCACGGGGGCCCGGGGCACCAGATCCTCCGGCTTATCCTCGGCGGTGTCAATGAGCTTCTCCTCGATGGTCACCACCACTTCCTTCTCCACCTTGCAGCCCATCTCCTCGGCGGTGATGGCGGCGGTGTCGAAGTCAATGATCTGGCTGAGAGAGGCCATAACGCCGTTCTTCATCAGGCACTTGACCACCTCGGCCCCGGTCTTCTTCATCCGGCTGGCCAGCTCGCCGACAGAGATCTCGTCGGGGATCTTGACGGTCAGCGGCGTCTTCTTGGCGATCTCCAGCTGGAGGCGGCGCATCTTCTCAGCCTCCTCCTGCCTGCGCTTGCTGGAGAAGGACGGCTGGTTCCGCTTCTTGCTGCCGGCGTTGCGGAACTTCTCCTTGTTCTGCTCCCGGTCACGGCGGCCGCCGCCCGCGCCGGAGCGCTCGGCCATATCCTGGAGCTTCTCGTCGTACTTATCCAGATTGACATTGGTAGCCTTGCGGGTGTCCACCACCTTGGTCTTGGGCACCCGGGACACGGGCTGCTGCTGAGCAGCAGGATTCTGCTGGGCCTTCTGCGGCTGGCCCTGCTGGGGCCGCTGGGGCTGTGCCGCCTGCTGCTGAGGCTTGGGCGCACCCTTAGCGGGGGCCTGCGGCTGCTGCGGAGCAGGCTGAGCGTCCTTGACGGGCGCGGCGGGCTTCTCCGGAGCCGGGGCCGCGTCGGCGTAAATGGTCTTGATGTCGCTCACCTGGTTATGCTGGGTGAGGTACTCAAAGACAAAATTCAATTCCTTGTCATCCAGGTTTTGGCCGGACTTTTTCTGCACGGAGAGATGCGAGCCAAGGATCTCAATGATCTGCTTGGTCTGCATCCCGAAGTCCTTTGCCAGTTCGTTTATTTTATACTTGTTCACAATACCCAATCAGGCCACCTCCAGTGTGTGATTCCGGTTTGTACACCATAACACACGTCCGGGGACTGGTCGGCGGCGAAGCCGCTGACGGGACGGTCGTTGGGCTTTGCCCAATGGCGTCCCCGCGCCGGGTTCCGATCCCCAGGCGTGCGTTATGGTGGTCTTGCTTATTTTTTCTTATATTTCATCGGGGGACGTTTTCCGCCGCCCCGCTGCTGCCGTTCTTTCTTTTCCCGCCGCTGCGCGGCCCGCTGGGCCTTGAGGCGCAGCCGCTCGGCCATTTCGCCATATTTCTCCGGTTCCTCCTGGGCCAGCTTCTGCACGATTGCCTGGGCCAGACCCAAATCGGTGACCGCCGCCATGGCGCAGGACTTCCGTCCCAGCGCCGCGCCCAGTTCTTCCTTGGAGCAGGGGAGCTCCGCCAGGAGGCACTGCCCTTCGTCCGCAAAGTAGGCGGCCCGCCGCTGCGCGCCCTCGCCCGCGTCAGAGGTCAGGAGCAGCAGGCGGCAGCGCTTGTACTGGCAGGCGTCACCGGAGGCCTCGTCGCCAACCTCCAGCCGTCCGGCCCGGAGGGCCATGCCGGTCATCCGCAGAGCATCGTTACTCATTGGCTTCTTCCCTCATCTGCTCCTCCAGGAGGTCGTAGACCTCCGCGGGGATCGCCGTACTGAAAGCGCGCTCCAGGGCGCGGGACTTTTTTGCCTTGGCAAGGCAGGCTGGTTCGGGGCATACATATGCCCCGCGGCCCGGTTTTTTCCCCTTGAAATCCAGGGAGATTTCCCCCTCCGGGGAGCGGACTACCCGGATTAAATCCTTTTTATTTTTCATCTCCCGGCAGCCAAGGCACTGGCGCTGGGGGATTTTTCTTGGTTTCTGCATAGCAGTATTCCTTCTCTGCCGCCGCTGCGCGGCGGCACTTGGTTTAATCTGCGGCGCTATGCGCCGCAACCGCTTTTCTTGCCGCCCTGCGGGCGGCAGGGCTGGCGGTTCTACACCTGGCCCGGGAGCTATCCGCCCCCGGACCCCGGACCTACTTTTGCCGCGCGGCAAAAGTAGGCAAAAACGCGCTTGAACCTATGGTTCAAGACTCCCTAGACGGGGCGGCACGTTCGTGCCGCTTCCCTATACGGGGGAATTTCCTTAGATTGGATGCAAGCTCGGAAGATACAGCCACTGAGTTGGAAACCGTAATCTTTAGCTTGGCGCTTGAAAGGGTCCGGCTGACGCCCTGTTAATGATGACTGCTTCCCAGTTACGCATCGCCGGGAGCTCCCTGCGTGTAATACGGTATGGACCAATTCAACATCCTGAAATAGAACCACCGCAGGCGAAACCGCTGCCAAATCCGATTTAGACCGGACGGACTACAGGATCAGCGCAAAAAAACAATCTCCCCCGTAATTCAGGAAGGTTCTTAGGAAACGTAGTTTCCTAAGCGCCCTTTTGTAACTTTTCGCGCGCGCGAAAAGTTAGCCCCCGTCCCCCGCGCCGGCGAGGCGCGAATCTAAAATAAGATTAAGCCAGGGCCGCCGCGCAGCGGCGGCAGGAGAATCATTCCTCCCCGCTGTAGGACTGAGGCTTGATATCAATCTTATATCCAGTCAGCCGCGCCGCCAGCCGTGCGTTCTGCCCTTCCTTGCCGATGGCAAGGGAGAGCTGATCGTCCGGCACAATCACCCTGCACATCTTCCCCTCGTCAGCCAGCTGCACATCCATCACATCAGCGGGAGCCAGCGCCGCCGCGATAAACTGGGCGGGGTCCTCGCTGTACTTGATGATGTCGATCTTTTCCCCGCGCAGCTCGTTGACAATATTGCCAACCCGCTGCCCGGCAGGACCAACACATGCGCCGATGGGATCGACGGCCTCGTCCGCGCTCCACACCGCCATCTTCGTGCGGCTGCCCGCCTCGCGGGCAATGGACTTCACCTCGACGATGCCGTCAAAAATCTCCGGAACCTCCAGCTCAAAGAGCCGCTTCACCAGTCCCGGATGGGTCCGGGAGATCAGCACCTGGGGCCCCCGGGTGCTGCGGCGGACCTCCACCACGTACACCTTCACATGCTGGCCCTCCACCAGCTCCTCGGTCTTGATCTGCTCGCTGGCGGCCAGCATGGCCTCCGTGGACTCAGGACCGGTGCCGATGCGCAGGGACACATTCCCCGTCCGGGGGTCCAGACGGCTGACCACGCCGGTGAGGATCTCATGCTGCTTGGAGTTGAATTCATCGTAGACCATGCCCCGCTCGGCCTCCCGCAGGCCCTGGATAATGACCTGCTTGCCGTTTCCGGCAGCGATGCGGCCAAACTCCACGTTGTCCACCGGGATGTTCACCACGCCGCCTACGTCCACCCGGCCATACTTGGCCCGGGCTTCCGCGGCGCTCATCTGGGTGCCGGGGTTCTCCACTTCCTCCACGATCTCCTTCTGGACGTACATCTTCAGGTCCTTCTTGACCTCGTCCACGTCCACGATCACATTTTCCACGCCCTCATGGTCCTTCTTATAGGCCGTGGTCAGCGCCTGGATGATCTTATCCATCATAAAGGTGGGAGAGATCCCCCGCTCCTTTTCCAGCATATCCAGCGCAGCGAAAATCTCATCACATTTCATGTCGTTACTCCTATTATATCGTCATCTTCCACAAAAGGTGTTGGTTCCGTCAAAATTCGATCCGCAGGCGGCACAGGGCGATTTCGTCCCTGGCAAAGGTCATGGCGGCATCGCCCACGGTGATGGTCACATCCCCGTTTTCATATCCCGCCAGCACGCCGGCGAACTCCTTGCGTCCGTTCTTCGCCTTGTAGAGCTTCACCGCCACAGGGCTGCCCATAAACTTCTCGTAGTCGCCGGGCCGCTTCAAAGGCCGCTCCGCCCCTGCGGAGGACACTTCCAACGTGTAGCTGCCCTCAATGGGGTCCGCCTCGTCCAGCAGATCGCTGAGCTTCCGGCTGACGTTCTCGCAGTCCAGGATGTCCACGCCGCCGTCCTTGTCGATATAGACCCGCAGAAACCAGGTCCCGGCCTCCCGCACGTACTCCACGTCCCACAGCTCGCACCCGGCCTCCTCCACCACGGGAAGGGCCATCTGTGTCACCAGCTCGGTAATTTTTGCCATCGTATCTCCTCATTTTTGCCTGTTTGCGCACAATTGTGCGCCGCAGGCGGAATTTATCCCAATTAAAATTAGTCAAGAAAAAGAGCGGACCGTGAAGTCCACTCTGGTCTACTCATGCTAACGCAGTAATTATACCACGAAGGTCTGGGAATTGCAAGAGGTTTTTCCAAATATGCCCGGCTTTTCTAAAACATTTTGCGCAAAAGGGAATTCCCGGCAGAGTTTCGCGCTGCCGGGAATCCGGGTCAGCCTCTTTGCAGCCCGTCCAGCGTCAGGCCGAATGCCTCGGCGAAGTGGTCCAGGAACCAGCTGACCTCCTCCATCTCCATGGCCCGCAGGGCCTCCAGGGTCTCGGTGGCGGCGTCGCCGAACTCGTTGTTGCCCGCCTCCAGCTCCTCCAGGCACTTGATATAGGCGGAGAGCTTGTCGGCGGCCTTGACGATCTTTTTTACCTCGCCGTCCTCCTCCCGCAGCAGGGGGGCGTAGGCGGGGCGCATCTCCTGGGGCAGCATGTTCAGGAGCTTTTCTGTGGCCTCCGCCTCCACCTGGTGGTAGGCGTCCCGGATGGCGGGGGTGTGGTATTTGATGGGGGTGGGGAGATCCCCGGTGAAGATCTCCGACGCGTCGTGGAACAGCGCCGCCGCGGCGCAGGCGGCGGGGTCGCAGTCCTTTTTATATACGTCCCGGCTTATTACGCCCAGGGCGTGGGCTAATACCGCCACCATGTGGCTGTGCTCCTGGATGTTTTCTGACACGCTGTTGCGCATCAGGGACCATCGTGTAATGTATTTCATTCTGGATATGTAGGCGAAAAATTTGAACATAATTTTGATGGTTCCTTTCTTCGCGCCGTTCCGGCGCGAGGGAAATTTTTTCTATTTGATAGCCCGGGCTCCCGCGCCCGGACGGCGGCCTTCTTTTGTCACGCGACAAAAGAAGGCAAAAACGCGCTTGAACCTACGGTTCAAGACTCCCTCATTTATTACGGGGGTAATTGTTTTTTGCGCTCATCCTGTAGCCCGTCCGGGCTACCGGACTACTGGCGTGGTTTCTACTGCTTGGCGTCTATTTCAGGACGTTGATTTGGCCCCTACCGTATCACGCGAGGGGAACTCCCGAGGTGCTGGGGTTAGATGTTTGCGCTTTCTGAGGAATTTGTGCTATAATAGGCCCAAAATCCCCGATGCAACCGCAAGTTTACATCCAATCCACCCAAACGCAACCGCGTATCGCTGGAATTTACACCTCCGCACAGGTAAGATAGGCCCATCTCAAACAAGGAGGACAACACAATGTCTTTAGCCGAAAATCTTCAATATCTCCGCGCCCGTGAGGGCGTCACCCAGGAGCAGCTGGCGGAGCGTCTGGACGTCTCCCGCCAGTCCGTCTCCAAATGGGAATCCTCCGCCAGCTTCCCCGAAATGGACACTTTGATCAAACTCTGCGATATGTTCCACACCGACATGGACACCCTCCTGCGCGGCAGCGTGGAGCAGACATTCTCTGAAGATACCACCGGATACGACCGCTTCATGACCGCCTTCGCCCGGAAGATCGCCAGCGGGGTCTCCGCCATCATCATAGGCGTCGCCGTCTTCTGCCTGGCCAGCCTGACCGGCGAGGGTCGGGTGGGGATGCTGTGCATGGCGGGATTCTTCCTGATCCTGACGGTGGCGGTGGTGGTCTTCATCGCCAGCGGCATCGAGGAGGAGCAGTTCCGCAAGCAGCACCCGGTCATCGCCGATTTCTACACCGAGAAGCAGAAGGCGGACTTCCGCCGCCGGTTCGTCTGGTACATCGCCGGAGGTGTGGGGGCCATCCTCTTCGGCTTGTTCCTGATGATCCTGACCTTCGCTTTCTTCCCCGAGCAGGAGCCCTATGAGACCATAGCGGGAACGGCGTTCCTGCTGATCGTAGCCGGAGCGGTGTGGTTCCTGGTCTATGGCGGGATGATGGCGAGCAAGTACAACATTCCCGAGTACAACTGGGAGAACAACCCCTCCCCGGAGGACAAGGCCAAGCGCCGCCGCGCAATGACCGCCTGTGCCGTCATCATGCTGCTGGCCACCGCGCTGTATCTCTTCCTGGGGCTGTCCTATGACAAATGGGAAACGGCTGCGGCGATTTACCCAGTAGCCGGTATCCTGTGCGGCGTAGCGTTCGTCCTGCTGGGGCCCAGGTTCGAGGAGTGAGGCACAGAATTGACATTCCTCCTCCGCCGTGGTACAATCATCCCAACAAATCACCGCCCACAGGGCGGGGAACGGAGGACGATCAAAAATGGCGGATGCAAAAGTATTCCGGATGGACAGCAGCCTCACTCTGGAGGACGTAGCCCATGCGGTAGAGGATTTTCTGCGCACCCAGAAGCGCCTGGAGACGGAGGGCGTGAACCAGTCCGAGACCAGCTACTTCATCCAGGCCCGGCAGACCGAGGGCTGGAAAAAATTCGTGGGCATGGACCAGGCCATCCAGGTGCGGCTGAGCGTGTACGGCGACCTGCTGACGGTAGACCTGGGCGCGGGCCGCTGGGTGGATAAGCTGGGCGCCGCCACGGTGGGATACGTTGTCTTTGCGCCCCTGCTGATCACGGCGGTCATCGGGGCCATCGGCCAGCAGAAGCTGCCCCAGGAAATTTTCGATTTTGTCCAGCGTTATACCTTCATCGGCAAGCCCCTGGATATCAACGACTTCCGGGAGCAGCCTCCGGAGGAGGAGCCCCAATCCCTCTGCGCCGCCTGCGGCGCGGCTCTGCCGGAAGGAGCAAAATTCTGCCCCGCCTGCGGAAAACCCGCCGCCCAGCCGAAGACCTGTCCGGTGTGCGGCGCGGCCCCGGCGGTGGAGGGCGCAAAATTCTGCTCCGAGTGCGGCGCACCGTTATTGTAGGGGGCCCGCAAAACCAATGCAGGGGCGCACAGTGTGCGCCCGCATGATAACACATCAGGTTTCGGTAGAAACGGGCGCACAATGTGCGCCCCTACAGGGATCACCGCTTTTGTGGAGGCGGTGATCCTTTTATTTCCCCGCCAAAATGTCGCAGGCCACCGGCGTATAGAACAGCTCCTCCACCCATCTCCGGTCAGTGGTCTGGCCCAGGATCCACATGAGCTTGGCGCACACCGCCTCGGTGGTCATGTCGTAAGCCTCCAGAATGGGCAGATTCCGCTTGATGGAGCTGCCCACATGGTAGACAGCCAGATCGCTGCCCTCGTTCTCCACCTGGGTTGTCATGACCACGGTTTTCCCCGCATCCAAACCGGCCTTCACGGTGTCGTAGTAGTCCCCCGCCTTGTAGGTGGGCAGTCCGCCCACGCCGAAGCTCTCGATGATCAGCGCGTCGTTGTGCTCCAGCAGATACGCCGCCGCGCCGCAGTCTGCCCCAGGGATCAGCTTCATAAGCGCGACCCTGGGGTTCACTTTGTCGTAAAACTGGGGCACGGCCCTGGCCTCGGGCCGGATATAGCGGATGATCCGCCCGTCCTGCACCATGCCTAAAAACGGATAATTGATGCTGGAAAACGCCTCAAAGCTCTTGCTGCGGGTCTTCCTGGCCCGGGTGCCCATAATGATTTTTCCATTGAATACCAGCATCACCCCCGCCATGTCCGACGCGGCCACCGTGACCGCATCCCGGAGGTTCTGCTTGCTGTCGGTGGTCTCAAAACCGATGGGCTTCTGGGCCCCGGTGAGGACAATGGGCTTAGGACACCCCTGGACCAGATAGCTGAGCCCAGCGGCGGTGTAGGCCATGGTGTCGGTGCCATGGGCAACGACAAAACCATCGTACTCCCGGTAGTTTTCCCGAATCGCCCCGGCGATCCGGGCCCAGTGTTTGGGCTGGATGTTGGTGCTGTCCAGGCTGAAAAGCTGGCAGCAGGTGATATCACATATCCCCGAGATATCGGGGATATATTTTAAGAGCTGCTCGCTGTTCAGCTCGGGGGTCAATCCATTCTCCCCCATTTCGGAGGCAATGGTTCCGCCTGTTCCAATCAAAAGGATCTTTTTCTTCTCCATCGTTGAAGCTGCCTTTCTTTGCCGCCCTTGGCGGCAAACGGGGAATTTTTCTTCCGTCAGCCCGGGAGCTAAGATTATTCATGACCCCATCGAGGGGGCATGAATAATCGATCTTGCACGGCCACTCGATGTGGCCGCGCGAGATCTTTGCGCCCCCGGACCCCGGGCCTACTTTTGTCACGCGGCTATAGATTTTCCATAACCGCATCGAGCGGTTATGGAAAATTGATTGTTCGCGGCCACTCGATGTGGCCGTGAACAATCTCAGTAGGCAAAAACGCGCTTAAACCTGACGGTTTAAGAATCCCTTATTTATTACGGGGGTTATTTGTTTTGCGCTGATCCTGTAGTCCGTCCGGTCTACCGAACTGCTGGTGTGGTTTCGCCTGCTTAGCGTCTATTTCAGGATGTTATCTCGTTCCCTACCGCATTGCTCCTGGGCACTCCCGGCGATGCGTAACTGGGAGGCAGTCATCATTAACAGGGCGTCAGCCGGAGTTGTTCGACCACCAAGCTAAAGATTACGGCCACCAACTCAGTGGCTGGATATCATTCACCTGCACCCAATCCAAGGAAATTCCCCCGTATAGGGAAGCGGCACGAATGTGCCGCCCCGTCAAGGGAGTCCAGAACCGTAGGTTCTGGCGCGTTTTTGCTTACTTTTGTCGCGTGACAAAAGTAAGCCCGGGGTCCGGGGGCGGGCAGCTCCCGGGCTAACGGGAGAAACAAGCGGTCGCGGCCCGCAGGGCCGCAGATTAAAGCGGTGCCGCCGCGCAACGGCGGCACTAACCCAGATCTCTCCCCTCCATAGCCGCCAATCCAAATCTTACCGCCAGAGCGATCTGCTCCCTGGCCGCCTCCGAAGGAGCCGCATCAAACCTCCCCTTCATCTCCTGAAGAAAGAGCCCCCGCAGGGTATCCTCTCCGGCCCTGGCCCATAGGGCCTGGGCCGGTCTCGTCTTATCCTGGAGCTCCAGAAAATAGAATTTATCCTGAAAAACGCTCTCCAGGGCGGAGAGATCCATCCCCTCCTCGTCCAGCTCTCCGGTAAAAATGATCCTGCAAATATCCTGTTCAGCCGTCTCCGGCATCACGGAGCGCAGCGCCTCTCCCGGGGAGGCGTCCGTCACATCGGCCTCCAGGATCCGGTATCTCCGACGGCACAGCGGAACGAATCGCATCTCNGCGCCGTCTTNACCCGCCGTNCCCACCAGAATACCCTTGTCGCCTAACTCATCAAATCCCCGCCCCTCCGGGCAGCCNGGNTAGGCCCAATANGTGCCGCCNTCNTTCTGTACCCCGCTGCACTGGTGGACGTGGCCCAGGGCNGCGTAATGTGCGCCGCTGGCTTTCANCTGCTCCCGCAGGATAGGACCNTACTGACTNCCCGGNNTCCCCANGTCGCCGTGGANACAGAGCANATGGGTCCTGCCNTCCTNNGGNACGGCAAAGCCCGCCANNGGCGGCGTGAGCCGGTCAGGNGCNGTAAAAGCCGCACCGTGNACCACGCAGTCCAGATCCGGCAATACGATCCCCTCCATNGCCTCNCTCCGGAAAATATGCACATTCNCNGGCCAGTCCGGGGCCGCNTAGGGNCTGTGGGCGGTGTANGGATCGTGGTTGCCGGGGGCGATGAACACCGGGCATCCCATCCCCGCCAGCGCCGCNTTCAGCCGCTCCAGCGTCTCCGGGTATACCCGCTCCCCNTCGAACAGATCCCCCGCCAGCAGTACGACNTCCGCGCCCTCCGACCGGACCAGGTCCGCCAGACGGTCCACCAGCTCCCGGCTCTCCCGNCGGCGCTCCCGGGCNTTGGCNGTGGGCANNCCGCCGAAAGCNCTGTCCAGATGGAGGTCCGCCGCNTGTACGATCTTCGGCATTTTTATCCCTCCCGTGATTTGCANACGTCCACCCAGTTGGNGGTCTCCGCGTATTTTTCCAACTCCGCCAGAGTCAGCTCNATGCAGCTGTTGGAGCTGCCCGCAGCGGGCAGGACTGTCTCAAACCGCCGCAGGGACACATCCAGATAGACCTCCACNCCCGGATTTACCGCAAAGGGNCACACGCCGCCTACGGCATGNCCNATGCGCTCCACCGCCTCGTCGGGGGTCAGCATCTTCGCCTTCCCGCCGAAAGCGGCCTTATACTTCCCGTTGTCCACCTTCACNTCCCCNGCGGCNACAANNAGGATCGTCCGNCCCTCCAGCTTGAAGCTGAGNCTCTTGGCGATGCGNCCCGGCTCCACGCCCGCAGCCTGCGCCGCCAGCTCCACCGTGGCNGAGGAGACGNTGAACTCATGAATCCNGTCCNCCATGCCATACTGCGCAAAATACGCTTTTACCCGTTCAATCGACATTTTNTGCAACTCTTTTCNNTAAATTTATCGAATNTCCACCCGCTCCACNTCCACGCAGAGCCCNGTNGTACTGTCCAGACTGAANATNGCCCCCTGCATCTTGCANGGCCCGTCCGCCACCTGATACCGCCCCGGNAGACCGCCCAGGAACTGCTCCACACTCTGTTCCGGNTTGATNCCCAATACGCTCTCGACAGGCCCAGTCATGCCCAAATCNGAGATATAACCTGTCCCTTTAGGNAAAACCCTCTCATCNGCAGTNGGCACATGGGTGTGNGTTCCCCACAANGCGGAAACTTGNCCATCCAGATGNTAAGCCATCGCCAGCTTTTCGCTGGTGGCCTCAGCGTGGAAGTCCACCANGGTAAAGAGGGGCTTGTCNGCTTTNAACAGCCGACCNGCAGTCAAAAACGGATTATCCGCATTNAAGTCCAACCCGCACCGGCCAATGAGGTTCATCACNCCNATTTGTATCCGCCCGCAGTCNAAGACGCCCCANCCNTTTCCCGGCGCGCGTCCGGTGTAATTGGCGGGCCGCAGGAGGTAGGGGTCCTCCTCCAGCCGCTGGGCNATCTGNNGNTTGCCGAANGTGTGGTTGCCCAGCGTTACNACGTCCGCCCCGGCGGCATAGAGGCGGTCGATCTGTTCCGCCGTCACGCCGGTGACGGCGGCGTTTTCCCCGTTGACCACNGTNAANTGNATGTCTTTTAATTTTTTTAAGGGCCGAAGGTTCTTTTCGAGATGGGCGAGGCCCTGTTCGCCGACTACGTCGCCGATAGCCAGAATATGGTAGATCAANTTTGTTTCTCCCCCTGGTGGGAATTTTTGANGATTCTCAAGGAGTAGTATATCCGTCTTTNGGGAAAAATGCAAGGGCTTCGCCCTTGCATTTTCCTCCCTCGCCGCCGCTGCGCGGCGGCCCNGGCTTCCAATCTTAATTTAGATTCGCCCCTGCCGGGGCGGGGNCGGGGTGTACTTTTCCCGCGAGGGAAAAGTACCAAAAGCTCGCTTAGGAAACTACGTTTCCTAAGAACCTTCCTGAATTACGGGGGNNTTTATTTNCGCTACGACGTAACTGGTTTAGTNCTACCGNAGTGCNTACCCANATGCTCGGTGCCTANTGTCTACCCGTTCGCNCTAACGNAGNCAGCAGCANGATCCGCTTCTATTCCNACTACCTGGCCACCGCCNGAGGACGATTT
>JAAVHD010000063.1 GCA_014799915.1 Oscillibacter sp. | reverse complement strand
GCATGATTGTTATGCTGTTCCTGTTCGACTGGCGGTTTGGCCTTGTCAGTCTCCTGCCGATTGTCCTGGGTTTTGCATCCATGTTCAAAATGACCGGCCCTGGCATGGCGAAGGATATGAAAGACTATATGGATGCCTTGGCAGACATGAATAACGAGGCGGTGGAGTATGTGCGGGGGATTCCAGTGGTCAAAACCTTCGGGCAGACTGTCCATTCGTTCAAGCGGTTCAAAGGCACCATCGACAACTACTATAAATATTGCATCGGCTACTGTAAAAAATGCCGCCCGCCCATGTTGGCCTATACCGTGTTCATCAACAGTGCTTTTGCCTTTCTCATCGTGCTGGCGCTAATCCTCACAGGAGATGGGCCGGTGACACAGCCGATACTGCTGAACTTTCTTTTCTATGTGATCTTCACGCCCATCATCGCCACTGCCATGTCCAAGGTCATGTATATGAGCGAAAACGGGATGATCGTAGCAGATGCTCTGACCCGTATTCACTCCATTTTGGATGTGGAACCGCTACCCGAACCCAGCAGAAGCATGACCCCGGAGGATAACTCCGTCACCCTGGAAAAAGTGACCTTCCGCTATACAGGCGGAACGACTGACGCACTCAAAGATGTCAGCATCCAGGTGGGTGCGGGAGAAACGGTTGCCCTGGTGGGGCCGTCTGGCGGAGGAAAGACCACTGTGGCGGGGCTGATCTCCCGGTTTTGGGATGTGACAGGCGGAGCCATCCAAATCGGTGGCGTCAACGTCAAGGACATTCCCAAGGAGACTCTGATGGACACCGTGGCCTATGTATTCCAAGACAGCAGGCTGCTGAAAACCTCCATTCTGGAAAATGTTCGTCTCTCTCGGCCCAACGCCTCCCGGCAGGAAGTTGGGCAAGTGCTACATGAGGCCCAATGCGATGATATTAT
Organism: Oscillibacter sp.; assembly: GCA_014799915.1. Lineage (GTDB taxonomy): Bacteria > Bacillota > Clostridia > Oscillospirales > Oscillospiraceae > Pelethomonas. The sequence goes on along the minus strand of JAAVHD010000063.1, from coordinate 54,170 downwards.
CGCCAAGCTGCCCCAGGGGATCGACACGGTGATCGGCACAAAGGGCGTGTATCTCTCTGGCGGCGAACAGCAGCGGATCGCCATCGCCCGCGTTATGCTGAAAAACGCTCCCATCCTCATTCTGGACGAAGCTACCGCCTTTGCGGACCCGGAAAACGAGGCGCTGGTGCAGAGGGCTTTTGAACGGCTCTCCAAAGGAAAAACCGTCATTATGATTGCTCACAGACTGACCACCATCAAGAACGCTGACCGTATTTTTGTGCTGCAAGAGGGCCGTGTAGGGGAAACCGGCACCCATGATTCCCTTGTGGCGCAAAACGGTCTCTACGCTAAAATGTGGCAGGATTATCAGACCTCTGTGAGCTGGAAGGTAGGTGCGGCAAAATGACACAACAACTGATGAAACGCTTTGCTCTTTCCGAAGAAGGAGCAAAGGGGCTGATACAGGCTACGATCGCTTGTACGGTGGCCGACTTGGTATTGATGTTTCCGGTGGGACTGCTCTATCTGCTGGTAAGCGATTTTCTGAGTGGATCGGTGCGGTCTGGCCTGCTTTACGGCCTGGGTATCGCCGGGGCGCTGCTGCTGGTGCTGCTCTCTGAATTTTGGAAGTACAACGCCACGTATTTCTCTACCTATCGGGAATCCGGGGCCTGCCGTATCCGGTTGGCGGAAAAGCTGCGGCAGCTCCCGCTCTCCTTCTTTGGCAAAAAAGACTTGGCGGATCTGACCAACACTATCATGGGAGACGTGCAGGTCACAGAGCAGATGTTCTCCCATTACATTCCTCAGTTCTATGGCTCGATCATATCCACCTGTCTGATCGCTGTCAGCCTGTTTTGCTATGACTGGCAGATGGCACTTGCGGCCCTGTGGGTACTGCCGGTGGCACTGGTGATTGTAGGGTTTTCTAAAAAAGCGCAGAACTACTTCACCCGCAAACAAAATGCCGCCCTGATTGCTGTGGCTGACGGGGTGCAGGAGTGTTTGGAAACAATACGTGATTTGAAAAGCAGCAAAGCAGAGCAAATGTACTTGGATGGCCTAAACCAAAAAATAGATGTAATAGAGGGGCGGGCCATTAAAAGTGAGTTAGGAGCTGCCATGTTCGTGGTTCCGGCACAGATGGTTCTAAAGTTGGGAATGGCTTCGGTGGCATTGGTTGGCAGTATGAGGCTAATGAGTGGTGAACTTCCTCTTGTGACCTTCTTCCTGTTCCTGTTAGTAGTTTCCCGCATCTATGAGCCAATGTCTTTCTCTCTGCAAAATCTGGCGGCGATGAACGCTCTGCAAGTGAACATTGACCGCATGAATGAGATCAACGAAAGCAAGTCCCAAGGTGGTGAGAAAACCTTTGCGCCCAAAGGCTATGATATTACCTTTGAAAATGTTGGCTTTGCCTACAACAGCGGTGAAACGGTGCTGAAGAATGTATCCTTCACCGCCAAGCAAGGTGAGGTAACGGCCCTGATCGGCCCCTCCGGGGGCGGCAAGTCTACCGCTGCAAAGCTGGCCGCGCGGTTTTGGGATGTGGAGCGGGGCAGAATCACCGTTGGGGGCGTAGATGTGGCCAGCGTGGACCCCGAGCAGCTTTTGACGGCCTATTCCATCGTGTTCCAAGACGTGACACTGTTCAACAACACCGTTATGGAGAATATTCGTATCGGCAGAAAAGACGCCTCAGATGCAGAGGTCATGGAGGCAGCGAAAGCGGCCATGTGCGATGAATTTATTGCCAAGCTCCCCCAGGGGTATCAAACGATGATTGGGGAAAATGGATCCACTCTCTCAGGCGGTGAGCGGCAGCGGATTTCCATTGCCCGCGCACTTTTGAAGGATGCGCCCATCATTCTTCTGGATGAGGCCACGGCCTCCTTGGATGCAGAGAATGAAACGGAAATCCAGCAGGCAATCTCCCGGCTGGTGGAGCGAAAGACGGTGCTGATCATTGCCCACCGTATGCGGACCGTGGAAACCGCCAACAAGATCGTGGTACTGTCTGGCGGTACAGTGACCGAAATGGGGAATCCAGAGGAATTGATGAAAAAGAAAGGAACCTTTGCCCGAATGGTTAAGCTGCAAACTGAAAGTCAGAATTGGGTACTGGCGTAGCACAAATAATATGATGGAATACCTGATCCCTCGGATGATAAGGTCAGCTATATGGATCGAGTTTCCAGAAGAATCCCTGACTACTATTTGACTACTGTTTTCAGAAATAGCAAAAAAGCCATGGAGCCATTGTAGCGCAATGGCTCCATGACTTTTGTAATTTACCGTCCCAATTTGTGCAAACTAGCTGAAACCCCTGCGAATACAGCGGTTCCCCTCTGGCGGCCAGCAGACTCCGACTCACAAGGCCGCTGGTTCGAATCCAGTCGGGCGTACCAGGATAAGAGGTTAAAAAAGATTTTTGGTTAAAAAGCCGAGAGTTTTCAATGCCTCGGAGGCCCTTGGGTTGCAAAAATCCAAGGGCCTCAAAATTTAGATTTATTCCCGGCTTTTATTCATAGGGGTACGACTTGAACGCGCGGCTAAAAAGCCATTCATCTGCAATGTACCCAGCGCCTGTTTTGAAAACAGCCAGATTTGAAAAGGGCGCTGGATTTTTGTGTAAAAAAAGTTGCAAAGTGACCTGTCTGAAAGCATCAGCATTGAGCTGGTGCTTTTGCTTATCAAGGAGACAACTGGAACAACCGGAACTCATCTGATCAGACAAATGACAGCCTTGTCTTTGAAGTGGTCAGCGCCCGTTTCAAAAATCAATGATTTCAAGAAGGGCGCTGGCAGTTCATGGTAAAAAAGTTATAATACCGAAAAATAAATATTGAAAAAAGAGCGGGGCCCGTGGCTGCCGGATGGCGGCACTAAAAACACAGGCCCCGCTTTTTATTTTGTACAAATGGGAGGAACAATGAAATGGGAAAATGTTTTGTATACAATACACCTTTGACGGGTCAGGAACAGGAGATAATGCTGTTGCCAGATCGCGGTTCAGGTAGTGCCATTTCTCTGCGAGTATGGCCCACATAGAGTGAGTGTGGACTGCCAGAGATATCTTAATTTTCATTGCCAAAGTTCCCTGGTCTGTCCCCACATCGCCGAACGCCTACAATATGAATTGTATCACACAGAAGCAAGCATAAACCGCCAACAGAAGTACCCCTTGCGCCCTAAACAATTTCCCCTTCGCTAATGTTGGAACCGTTAATAAGAGCATGACGAAGAACATAACAGGCATATCCATCACTAATGATGCTTTCATTCCTGCGATAGTGGAGCCCTGGGGGATATAGAACGGCGAAAGTGTCACAGATACGCCGCTGACCAGTACCAGATTGAACAGATTCGCTCCAATTACGTTGCCAAGGGAGAGACTGCCGTGTCCTTTCATTAGGGATGTAATGGCCGTCACCAGTTCAGGCAGCGAAGTTCCCAGCGCTACGAAGGTGAGGGCAATTACTGATTCCGGAACGCCCAGTGCCGTTGCAATCAGGATTCCATTATCCACCAGCAGCTTTGCACCAACAGCAATCAGCAGTGCTCCCAAGGCAAGCAGGCCAGCCGCTTTCGGAGTGGAAACAGCACTGTCTACATTCTCTTCATTTTCCATGGGAACAGGCGCGTTCAAAGCCTGTCTGACTGTAACGAGCATGTAGATAGCGAACATCGCTAAAAGAACGATGCCAATCGGACGGCTGAAGAATCCTGTTGAATAGGCCGTGACCGCATAAACCACTGCAGCTGTAAAGAAGAAAACCACCGGTGTCTTCAGTGCCTTGGAATCAACTTTCCCTGGACGGGCGGCAATCGTAACCGCTGCAACCAACGCGGTGTTGCAGATGACAGAGCCAATGGCATTTCCATACGCGATTTCCCCGTGGCCGCTTACGGCGGATGTGGCGGAAACCATAACTTCCGGCAGGGTTGTTCCAATAGAGACAACAGTTGCCCCTATCAGCAGATCCGGAACATGGAACCGGTGGGCAATTCCGACCGCCCCATCCACAAACCAATCGCCTCCTTTGATCAGGCAGATAAGCCCCGCCGCAAAAAGTAAGATTGGAACCAACATCGCTTGTATCTCCTTTTCTCTTTTCGTACCGCACACCGCACACTCCGGGATTTTATCACGATAACCGGAACACATCACCAGGTGTGATACCGTTTTCATTGAAGCTGTCCACACAGATGAAGTAGGATTTTCCTTTCATCAGCGTGGTCAGCTTTATCTCATTTTCACCGTATACCAGCCAACTCTGATAGAGTTTGTCCGGCGCGATGCCGTAGCGCACATTGCAGCCCTGGGTGTTCTCCAACGGTTTCCACTGGATCAGGGCATCTAAGTCCCCCAGCCGCTCCGCCGTGGCATCGGCTTTTGCCGGCTTGTCCCCGCCGCCATTGCCGAAAACCCGCAGGCCGCTGATACGCAGAGCCTGCCCGTAAGGAAGCTGCCCTCCGGTTACACGGACATACCGGGCGGTGATCCCCTCCGAATACTCAAAATATCCGTTGGAGCATTCACGGTCCGCTTCCTCCAGTACCGTCCATTGCAGGCCGTCCAGACTGGTCTCTATGGTATAGTGGGAGATCTGCGGTTTCAGTTCAATGCACCGGTTATGCTGCTCTCCACCATAGGATTCAGGCGGCAGTTCCACCGAAACATTTTCGTCGGCAAGATTTACCTGGATGGCCCGCACGTCCTGGGGATGTTCCAAGTCAACGCACAGCCATTCCCCGCTGTCAGCTGTTGCGGCGCTCCACCAGGTCCGGATGTCCTCATCCACCGCTAACGCTGGTTCACTTCCTGGTGCAGCGGACGAAGCCGAAATCGGCTTTCGGTAGGAGAGCAGCATCCACTCCGGTCCGATGGATTCCGGATCAAATTTACCGCTGGGAATGCGGATGGGATAATCCGCGAAATTCTGGTTGCAGAACAAAATCCCGTCTTTGTCAATCCCAGCGGGGAACAGTCCCACCCGGCGCTCAAACGAATGGTTGATACTGATCCGCATGGTAGAGGCGTGCCAGAAATTCCCATACTTATCCTGAATGGTACTGCCATGCCCTGCACCGGTAATAAAGCCGCCGGGTTTGGAAGAAAATGGGTTGCTGTTCTGCAAGACAAACGGTCCCAAGGGATGGTCGGAAATATAAACGCCATCAGCATAAACATTGAACTCCGTACCAGGGCAGGCGTACTGCAAATAGTATTTGCCGCCATACTTGGTCATAAACGCCCCCTCCATGTAGGGCCTGCCTACCGAGAGAAACATTTTCGTCAGGCCATCCACATCGAAGCCGCCCAGCGGGACGCCGGGAGGCGGCTCGATTTTACCGGTCTCCGGATTGAACAGTGATTTCATATTCTGATAAATCAAGCTGTCCTCTTTATTGAAGTTGCCGTTCTCACCCGGGCGTTCATAGCCGAGTTCCTGTTCCCGTGCAAAAATCAGCGGTTTCTTCTCGCCGATGGGCAGCATGGTTTCCCTGTCCAACTCAATGCCATAAATGGGGTCGGTGCAGGTGCATCCCCAGTACAGATAGACCCGCCCATCATCATCCTGAAAGAGATCCGGGTCCCAGAACGGAAACGGAGCGGAAACCTCGGTGAAATCATCCTTCAACGGATCGGCGCTGCGCAGGATGGGACAGTTGCTCTCACTGCGTGAAGCACAGAAATAGAGATAATCGCCCAACTGCCGCACGTCGGGTGCATAGTCATAGATCAGAAGCTCGGGATTGGAGTGGAACTGCCAATTCAGCAGATCGCTGTTGTACCAGAATCCCGCCGACATGGACACAAACAGATAGTACGTCCCCTTAAACTGGATCAGGGTCGGGTCAGCGCCCTCCCGGCAGGAGAATCGCCGCCCTTCCTCAAAAAAGTGCTGGTAGCGGTAAGAGAGGTCAAGGGGATTACAGTAGGTCGTTTTCATGGGATGCTTCCTCCTTTTTGATGGTTTTATTCTGATATTCACCGGGCGTCATCCCGGTCTGCGCCTGGAAAACCAGCCCGAAATAGCTGGGAGAGGAAAAGGCCAGCCGCTCGCTGACGTCCATCACACTGGCCTGTGTGGAAGAAAGCAGCCGTTTGGCGTACTCTACTTTTTCCCGGTTGATGTAATCTTTCAAGGCTATACCGGTTTCCTTTTTGAACTTCTTGCTCAGATAATAGCCAGAGTATCCTAAAGACTGCGCCATATCATCCAGCCGTATTTTCTCGAAAATATGGGTTGCCACATATTCTATGCAGGCGGAAGACAATGCCGATTGGTTTCCCTGGCGGCATTTCTGCACCCGCTGGACCACCGTCATCTGTAGTTCGGCAATGCAGGCATACACATCGTTGATAGTTTCGCAGACCTCGCCCCGCTGGATGTAGTAATCCGCCAGATTGTAACCGCCCTCCGGCGATACCCCACCCAGGATAGCAGCCCGGCTGCACAGCACCGCAAATACGATCAACTCGTTCTGTGCCTGCCGCAAGGGATTTCCGGGACACATGGTTCCCACCCGTCCGCCGGAAAACTGGCTGGTCAGCGCTGAAGTGCCGGGTTTCATCGTTCCGGTGCGGATGGACTCGAACATCGTCTGTTCCGCCTCCCAGGTACCGTGCCAGTTGGTACTGCTCCACTCGCTTTCCAGGTTGGGATCGATGGCGGTATTCTCATAAACAATATCTGTCAGGCTGATCTGTTCCCTGTTGATGCAGTAGTGAAGCATAGTGGCATATCGCAGCGCCATACTCAGCGGAACTGTGGGGACAAGCTTCATCTGACGCATCAGTTCCCCGGACAGCTCCGCCGAAATGCGCAGTTGTGCGCACAGGCTCATCAGATAGGATTCCGATGCCTCTACGGTAAAAACCGGACCCAGCAGATGGATTCCGGTCAGCGCGTCTGTCTGCATGTCTGCCGCCGCGATCCAGGCAAATCCCATCCGGTCATTGAGCAGGATCGGCATCCGGCTGTTCCGGAAATGGCCGAGCAGGATGGAATTTCCACCGCTGACGATCAGCAGGTCATAGAAGAATTTTTCACTGGGACAGTTGCTGTCCAAAAGCTGGAAGTCCGGCGTCAGGCGCCAGCTATAGAGCTGATTGGCGCACAGGAACATTCCTCGCATGGTCTCCAGCCGCAGCATAGCCTCATAATCGTTCATGGCATCCGCTCCCTTTATGATTCTGCCAGATATGGCCGCAGCGTCTCCAAGGCCGTAGATTCCGAGCAGGTAATGCTGCCGGAATGCAGAAGAGAGGACGATTTGGCGTTGGCGGCGGCAAGGAACACGTATTTTGATAACTGACTCTTCAGATTCAGGCAGTCTCCCTCTTGCGTGGTATATAGCACCTCGCCGGGACACAAATCCACCTTCAGCAAAAAGGCGGGCAGATCAACATCATATTTCAGTTTCATTGCAGATTCTCCATTTCTGTGCGGAATGTAATCTTACTATAACAGACAACGAGAAAAAGCGATACTATTTTTCGGCGTTTTTTATTAAAAACCAGTGCATTTTTCAAAGAGTGCTGGTTTTTGGCTTTTATCGCCGAAATTTGATAACACATATTCAGAAAAGACGCTACAATACAGACAACATCCGCGCAGACGGCACTATGAAAAGAGAAGGAGAATGCAACATGAAAAAAGCGAAAAATTCTGAACGTCTTGGATTCAAAGCCTACTTCGGCACCACGGCCATGTCGCTCAACGAGGCAATGACCACCTCACTGATGACATCCTTTTTCCTGATGTACCTGACGGACTACTCCGGCATCGGCGCACTGGCTGCCAGCCTTGGAACGGGACTGCTGGTGTTCGCCCGCGTGTTCGATGTAATCAACGACCCCATCGAGGGCTGGATCATGGACCGGGCCAAGCCCGGAAAGTACGGCAAATACAAGCCCTTTATCCTGGTTAGCATTCTGATGATGACAATTGGCGTAGCGGCGCTGTTCTTTGTCCCGTCCGGCATTACCGGTTCGCCTGCGGTAGTCTGCATTTGGGTCATCCTGGGATACCTGCTGTACGACATCGGCAATTCCTTCTTTGCTCCCAACCTGATGTACCGTGCAATGACGCTGGACCCTGACGCGCGCGGCAGGTTGCTGATCGGCCCCAGACTGATCACTATGGTGGCGGGAATGGTCCTCTCCGCCCTGATGGTCATTGTGAACGGTGTCAACGCAGGCATCAACAACATGCACACCGCTTTCGGCATTACGGTCCTTCTGCTGGTAGGCGTTACCGCGGTTGTTTCTCTTGGCGGTACTGCGATGGTAAAAGAGAAATATCAGGCTGAGCCGGATGAGGATGATCCCGTAAAGCTGACCGACTACTTCGCCATGCTGAAAGAAAACGACGCCATGCGCTGCCGGATGCTGTCCCAACTGCTGACGGGCTTTATCTGGAGCTTCCTGTTTGCCGCCGTCATGTACTACGCCAAGTGGGCCTACTGCGCCGATCTGACTACCGGCGCAGTGGATAACGACAAGTTCGGCATGATGAGTATGGTCGCCGGTATGATGAGCTTCCTCCCGCTGATTATCGGCACTGCGATTGCGGCTCCGCTCATGAAGCTGTTCAAATCCCCGGAAAAGTTCCACCGCCTGCTGCTGTTGGTCCAATGCGTCTCCTGCGGCCTGATGTTCGTTTTGCAGATCACCGGCCTGCTGGCCCGCTCCTATGTGATCTATTTTGCCTGCGTGGGCCTGTGCGCCTTTGCCATCGGTGTGGACTTCATGCCGGACGGCGTCATGAACATTGAGTGCATGGATTACGACATCTATAAGAACGGCAAGGACCGTTCCGCCCTGAACAACGCTCTCTCCCGTCTGATCAACAAGGCGCAGAACGCTCTGTCCGCCGCAGCCATCGGTATCCTGCTGACCGCCGTGGGGTATATCGTGGATTCCGCTACGGATACCTACATCGGCGAGCTGTCCAATATTCCCTCTATGCTCAACGGCTTTATCCTGATTATGGGCCTGCTTCCCTGTGTGTTGGGCGTAGTTGGCTATCTGATCTTCCGGAAATATCCCATCAATGATAAGGTCCGTGCGGAAATGAAGGAAAAGCTGGGTCAATAACATACTGAGGAACCTCCGAAAGCCCTTGCCGGTCGGTAACGCGCGTTTTTGGAGGTTCCATCTGTAAACGGAATATGAGGTGCTGTTATGAAACAAACTGATTTTAACAAGGACTGGCTGTTTGGACATCAGGGCGGGGAGAAAATCCCGGTCCAGCTCCCCCACGATGCTATGATCCACGAAAACCGTGATCCCGCCAGCCCCGGCGGCGGTGGACACGGGTACTTCCCCGGCGGCGTGTACGTGTATGAAAAAACCTTCCATGCTCCGATGGAGTGGAAGGATCAAACAATATCGCTGCTGTTTGAGGGTGTCTACAAAAATTCCACTGTGACCGTCAACGGCACGGCTGCCGGGGGACAGCCTTACGGCTATACGCCGTTCACCGTCTGTCTGGACGGGCTGCTGCGCTACGGCGGCGAAAATACCATCACCGTCACGGCGGACAACTCCCAACTACCTAACTCCCGCTGGTACTCCGGGTCCGGTATCTACCGCCCGGTGAGTCTGCTGTCAGGCGGGAAGTCTCATATCAAATGGCAGGGGGTAAAAATCACCACCTTGTCCTATGCGCCCGCAAAAATCAGAGTAGAGACGGATGCTGTGGGCGGCGAAATCGCCGTGGAGATTCTGGACAGTGCGGATATCATCGCCTCCGGAAATGGCGCAAGCTGCGAATTTGATATTCCCAACGCAAGATTGTGGAGTGATGAAGCCCCCAATCTCTACGCCTGCCGGGTCACACTGAGAGAGAACGGCCAGGTCGTGGATGAGGTCACAGAGCACTTCGGCATCCGCGTGATCGAGTGGAGTCACAAGGGCCTGTTCATCAACGGAAAGGAAACCCTGCTCCGCGGCGGCTGCGTCCACCACGACAACGGTATTTTAGGCGCGGCCACCTACGCCAAAAGTGAGGAGCGCCGGGTGCGCATCATGAAGGAAAACGGCTTCAACGCCATCCGCTCTTCCCACAATCCCGCCAGCCGCGCCCTGTTAGATGCCTGCGACAAATACGGTATGTACCTGATGGATGAGACTTTTGATATGTGGTATAACCGAAAGAACAAGTTTGACTACGGCCTGGATTTTCATGACTGGTGGGAATCGGATACCCGCGCTATGGTAGAGCGGGACTACAACCATCCGTCTGTGATCCTGTACTCCATTGGCAACGAGGTAGCGGAACCCTGCGAAGAAAAAGGGGTAAAGGCCGGTCAGGCACAGATCGACCTGATTCACAGCCTGGATGCCACCCGCCCGGTGACCTGCGGCGTGAACCTGATGATCCTTGGCCGCGCCGCCAAGGGACACGGGATCTACCAGGATGGCGAACTGAGCACCGTAAAAAAGGAGCAAAAGCCCCAGAAGGTGAAGGAACAGAACGCCAGCCTGATGTTCAATATCATTGCCAGCTTCACCGGCACCAGCATGAACAAGGGCGGCAACTCCCCCAAGGTGGACGCTATTGCCAGCCCCTTTGTGGACAGCCTGGACATTGCAGGGTATAACTACGGTTCAGGCCGTTATCCGCTGGAGGAGAAGCAGCATCCGGACCGCGTCATCTTTGGTTCGGAAACCTTCCCCCAGGACATCTGCAAAAACTGGGAGATGGTGAAAAAATATCCTTACCTGGTCGGCGATTTCATGTGGACTGCCTGGGATTATCTGGGCGAGGCCGGACTGGGCGCGTGGAGCTACACCGGTGGGATGCCCTTCAACCGGCCCTATCCCTGGCTGCTGGCGGGTACAGGGGTGATCGATATTCTGGGTATTCCGGACGCTTCCTGCAAGTATGCCGCAACCGTGTGGGGGGTGACGGACCGGCCTGTAATCGGCGTCCGGCCCGTGAACCATCCCGGCGTGCGGGTGAGCAAATCCACCTGGCGGGGAACGAACGCCATTGAGAGCTGGGCCTGGAGCGGCTGCGGTGGAAATAAGGCGGAGATCGAGGTCTATGCTCAGGCGGACAGCGTGGAATTACTGTTGAACGGGAAGACTCTGGGCAGGAAGAAGCTGAAAGAATATAAGGCCATGTTCAAGGTAAAATACGCCCCTGGGACGCTGGAGGCTGTGGCCTATGATGAAAGCGGACGGGAGTTGTCCCGCAGTGAACTGCGTTCTGCGGCAGGGAAAATCCATATCCAGGTTGAGCCGGAGGAAAAGGCGGTCAGTGCCGGGGAGATTGTCTATGTTCCCATTGCTCTTGCAGGGGAAAACGGCATCGTGGAATCCAACAACGACCAGAAGCTGACCGTCTCCGTAGAAAACGGCGAATTGCTGGCTTTCGGCAGCGCCAACCCCTGTACGGAGGAGAGGTACGATACCGGCAGCTTCACAACTTATTATGGCAGGGCATTGGCAGTTGTCCGAGCAAAAGACCGGGGGACCGTTACCGTCACTGTCAAAGGAAAAACGCTGGCAGCGGCCAGTGTGGAAATTCCTGTGGAGTAAGGGGAGGATGCGGCTATGGCGAAGATTTTTGCTACAAGAAACCCTGAAATGGATGAGCGGGAAATCCGCAACATGAACCGGGCGAGAAAAATCGCCGCTGATGGCATGGTGCTGCTGGAAAACGACGGCACGCTGCCTTTGGGGAAGAATGTACGGCGATTAGCCGCATTTGGCAGCGGCGTCCGGCAGACGGTCAAAGGTGGCACCGGCTCCGGCGATGTGCACTCCCGCTTTGTGGTCAATGTGGAGCAGGGATTGGAGGAGGCGGGATTCGAGATTGCCTCCAAGCCCTGGCTGGACAGGCATGAGCAGTCCTGCAAAAATCACCTGGACAGCTACATGGCGAAGCTGGCGGCGCTGCTACAGGAGAAAGGCCCGGCTGGTATCGCGGAGGTGCTTGCGGACCCCTACCGGGACCCTGATGTTCCGGAAATCACCGAGGGGGACATCCGGGCGGCGGATGCGGAAATTGCGGTGTACGTCATTGCCCGGACCTCTGGGGAAGGCTCGGACCGGAAGGTTCTGCCAGGAGATTATGAGTTGTCTGAGCGGGAAAGACAAAACCTGGAAGCCCTTACGGCAGCTTACAAAAAAACGATTGTCATTCTCAATATCGGTGGTGTGATCGACACCAAATATCTGAGGGGATTGGATGGCGTTGGTGCGATCCTTCTCATGAGCCAGGGAGGCAATGTCAGCGGGAACGCTTTGGCGGATATTCTAACCGGAGCGGTTACCCCCAGCGGCCATCTCACGGCGACCTGGGCTGAAAATTATGGGGACTACCCCTCCGCGCAGACGTTCAGTTACATGAACGGCGATGTAGCAGATGAATACTACACGGAAGGTATCTATGTGGGCTACCGCTACTTTGATACCTTTGGCATCAAGCCCGCCTATCCTTTTGGCTTTGGACGTTCCTATACGGAGTTTTCGGTCACAACCGATGCTGTGGCGGTTTCCGGGCAGGATGTAACGGTACAGGTTTCTGTCACCAATACCGGTACAGAATATGCGGGACGCGAGGTGGTGCAGGTATATTACTCCGCACCCGTCGGGAAATTGGAAAAGCCCTATCAGGAGCTGGCCGGTTTTGCCAAAACCAAAGTGCTGACGCCCGGAGAGACCCAGCAGGTCACCGTAACCTTCCCCATTGCCTTCATGGCCTCTTACGACGAGGAGCAGGCCGCCTATCTGTTGGAGAAGGGCTTGTACTATATCCGGGTGGGGACCTACTCCAGAAATACCCACATTGCCGCAGCCCTCTCGCTGGATAGTACGATTATTACGGAGCAGCTGGCAAACCATATCTGCGCAGATACTGTCTTTGCAAGTCTCTCAGCACAGAATGCGACATCCTACACCTATGAAGGGGAGGACCGCGAGAAATCGGCGGCACTGGTAATCGACATAACCGCCTCCGTGCCGCAGCTTCAGAAAGCAATCTATCGAGGTGCGCCTGAGACGCTGTATACGGATATGAGGGAAACGATCACTTTAGAGCAGGTCGTAACGGGGCAGGCAACTGTGGAGGAATTGACTGCCCAGCTTTCCACAGAGGAATTGGCAGAGCTCTGCGTCGGTTCGGCACGGGGTGGATTTGGCAGCGCCTCCGTCATTGGGGCGGCCTCTACGGCCTGTCCCGGTGCGGCGGGAGACACCACCTCCCGTCTGCTGAATAAACGCGGCATCCCCAATCTGGTCCTTGCCGACGGCCCTGCCGGACTTCGGCTGTCCAGATCCTTCGTGGCGGACGCCCAAGGAAACGTCATCCCCGGCCTGGGAGAATCCGCCATGGGCGGCATAGAGGTCCTCTTTGGCATGGTTCCGCCGGAGAGTCCAGAGGACGCGGTGGACTACTACCAATATTGCACCGCCATTCCTATTGCTACGATGTTGGCCCAGACCTGGGATGTGCAGGCTGTGGAAGATGCCGGAGACATCGTGGGCGAGGAGATGGAGATTTTCGGTGTAACCCTCTGGCTTGCGCCGGGGATGAATATCCAGCGCAACCCGCTCTGCGGCCGGAACTTCGAGTATTACTCGGAGGACCCGCTACTATCCGGCGTGTTTGCCGCCGCCGATACGCGGGGCGTACAGAAGCATCCCGGACGGGGCACCTGCATCAAACACTTTGCTCTTAACAACCAGGAGGATAACCGTTCACACTGCAATTCTCACTGNGGGGAGCGGGCCATCCGTGAANTCTACCTNCGGGGNTTTGAAATTGCNGTCAGGCAGGCGAAGCCGCTGTCGCTTATGACATCCTACAATCTGCTCAACGGNGTGCATACNGCCAANTGCTATGAACTGGTCACNTCCATTCTGCGGGANGAATGGGGGTTTGAGGGCATCGTNATGACCGACTGGGGGACCACGGGCGGCGGTGATATGAATCCCGCNATNGANAACAAATACNGCTTTTCNNANGCCGCNGGCTGNATCAAGGCAGGNAATGACCTCATNATGCCCGGCAGTCAGGAGGACGTTGANNCNATTCTCCGTTCTCTGAANGCAAANCCNGGCNAAGTCCCCTACCCCATTACNCTTGCAGANCTGCAAGCCTGCGCCNCCCGTATTCTGAGTCTGATTGCACACTGTGAAATTTAGAGNATTATCGACAAGAATCGACAGAGTTCGAGTCCCCTCACTGCACCAGAAACCCGCATAAATACATCATTTATGCGGGTTTCTTCTGCACAAAAAAAGAAAACCCGGGGTTGACCACTATGGCAGTNGTCAACTCCGGGTTTCAGATTTNGAGGCTTTGCTGNANNGCCNGGGGAATGTGCTGGGTGTCATNGGGNCNCGGGTGTCTGCTTNNGNTTCTCTNTCTGCTCCGCTTAGCNGCCCAGGACCTGCTGGATGAGGGACTTCAGTTGATCTGTTTGGANCGGCTTGGCGATATGNGCATTCATTCCGGAATCCAGGGCATTGCGGACGTCGTCCGAGAAGGCGTTGGCTGTGACCGCNATGATCGGTATGGATTTGGCCGATGGATGATCACAGACGCGGATGGCGCGGGTAGCGCCGCACCCNTCCAGNACCGGCATTTGCAGGTCCATCAGGATCAGGTCGTACTCCCCNGGCNGGGATTTCTCAAACTTCTCCAGCGCCTCCTGGCCATTGGCNGCAGTATCGCACTGTGCGCCCAAGGTGCTCATGATCTTCGTCAACACGATGCGGTTGATCTCGATATCATCCACGACCATGACATGCTTACCCCGGATCACATCAGTGGGGGCATCGGACTTCTCCACCTGCTTCCGGCAGGCCATCATGCGCTGGACCACTTCCTTAAAGGTACTCATAAAGAAGGGCTTGGGCATAAAATCATTCACGCCGATCTCTGTGGCTTCCTGCTTGATATCGTCCCAGTTATAGGCTGTCAGCAGGCAGACCGGCGTCTGGTCGTCTTTTCGGATGTGCCGGACTATCTCCAAGCCGCTCATGCCGGGCATCATCCAGTCCATCAGGATCAAGTCGTAAGGGTTCCCTGCTTCCCGCTGCTGGCTCACCATACGCAGCGCAGTCTCGCCGTCGGTGGCATAGTCGGTGCTGACGCCCGACTTGGACATGGCGTTTACAATGACCTGGCAGGTTGCTTCGTCATCGTCCACGATGATCATCTTCCTGACCTGGTGCTCTATCCAGAACTTGGGGTTCACGTCCTGGGGCAGTATGCGCATATCCAGNTCGACGGTGAACGTGCTGCCCTTGCCCGGCGCGCTTTTTACATGGATGCCTCCGCCCATCAGGTCCAACAGGCCCTTTGCGACCGCCAGGCCAAGGCCGGACCCCTCTGTCNCCCGGTTGGCCGGNGTGTCCTCCCGGCTGAAGGGACTGAACATGTCGCTGTTCTGGTAGTCCTGGCTCATGCCCACGCCGTTATCCTCTACTTTGAACTGGATGCGGCAGAAATTCTTCGCCGCCTGGGGGAGTTCTTTCACCCGCAGACGGATGGCGCCGCCATCCGGGGTATACTTCACCGCGTTCGAGAGGAGGTTGAGGAGGANCGNNTTGATGCGNGTCTTATCCCCCCGCAGNTGNTCGTGCATCAGCTGGGATACCGAGACCTCGAAGGTCTGATTTTTGGCCTGGACCTGGGGNGTGATGGTCGTCTTGACCTCTTCGATCATTTCCGCCAGGTTCAGGTCCGCAATTTTCAGCCTCATGTCGCCGCTCTCGACCTTGCTCATATCCAGNACATTGTTNATGAGCNCCAGGAGATGCTGGGCGGCGGTGTCGATCTGCNGGGTATACTCCCTCACCGCGCCGGGGTCGTCCATCTCGTTACGCATGAGGCCCAAAAAGCCAATAATGGCGTTCATCGGTGTGCGCATATCGTGGCTGACGCTTCTGAGGAACTCGCTCTTGGCGTTGTTGGCATCCTGGGCCTGGCGCATGGCTTCCGCCAGATGCTCCCGTGATTTGAACGTGCGGGTCCGGTCGGCTACATAGAGTACAATTTTGGTCCTGTCTTGAATGTGTACGCAGGTGGCCTGCTCCAGAAGGTACTGACGTTCACCGGTGAGCGGATCGGTCTGTTCCCGGATAACCGGCCCGGCGGATTGGCCCGGCTTCAATGTCCGCAGCTGCCGCAAAAATTCCAGAACCTCCTCGGAGTCCGTAGGGAGTCCAGCGCTCCGGATGCTGGCAACAATCTCCGCTGCTGACCGGTGCATCACCTGCTCCAGGTTGGGGGCGGCATAGACCACCTCCCAGTCCTCGTTCAGAATCAGGTAAACGTCGTTGCTGCTGCTGGAAAGGTAGGCCGCAAAGGCTTCAAACATCCGGGCTTCATATTCCAGCCGCTGCTCCTTTTCCTTGATATCTTTATCTTTGGCAACGATATCTCTGTCTTTCTCCGCCAGTTCCCTGTCCTTTGCCGCCAGCTCCCGGTCTTTTGCGGCAAGCTCTCTGTCCCTGCCCGCAATGTCCTTCTCTCTGGACATAAGATCCTTGTCCCTGGCCGCAATGTCCCTCTCTTTGGCTTTCAGGGCTTCGCTCTGCGCATCCAGCTCTTGGTCCCTGGCCGCGAGGTCCCTGTCTTTGGCTTTCAGNGCCTCGCTCTGCGCNTCCAGCTCTTTTTCCTTCGCGGCAAGCTCCCGGTCTTTTGCCGCCAGTTCTCTGTTCTTGCCCGCAATATCTCTATCCCGGGCCTTCAATGCCTGGCCCTGGTCATACAGCTCCTGNTCCCTGGCCGCGAGGTCCCTCTCCNTGGCTTCCAGAGCCTGACTCTGGGTGTCCAGCTCTANGTTCTTTGCCGCAATATCCCTGCCCCTCNTGTTGTTGTTCCGGGCCAGCATAAAGAGCATACAGCCGATCGCCAGCAGGAGCGGTATGGTGACCAGAGACATCCCGAGCGTTGNCATCATGGNGNCCACATCGGTTTCGATGTCCTCCATCGGCACGATTGAGAACAAGTACCAGCCCGACGCACTTTCCAGGGGAANGTAGCTGTAGGCATAGTGGACGGAATCGATGGTCAGGGTATCGCTGCCGGCTTTGCCTGAGCTGAGTGCGGCGCGAAGACCAGCAAGCGTCTCCTGCGAACAGCCGCGGTCAATAAATTCATCGAATATGTTGTCATCATTCAGCTCGGCGAGGTCGGACCGGCACAAGATGTTGCCGCTCTTGTCCAGGAGGTAGCCGTAGCTCTGGCTGTCGCGGACAGAAAGGCCGAAGAGGTCCGAAAGCGCATCCCAGTTATAGCGCTTCTGGATCATCCCGTGATGCCCGCTGTTGAAGGTGAAATTCTCATAGCAGCTGAAGCCCCGCTCTCCGGTGAATAACCCGACGAAGTCATCGCGCATACCGCTGCCGGTGAAGCTGCCGATCTCCTCCAGCTGCGCCTGCGTTAACCGGATGATCTCATCGTGGAGGGAACTATAGGCTACGCCCTCGTCAAAACAGATGACCGTATACTCTTCAGCACTGGTGTCCAAAAAGGGTATGAGCATCTCCTGGATGCTGCCAAACACCGGCGTCTGTGAAAGATACACCGCACAGTTGTGCAGCCGTTCCTGATCCTCGCTGAGGTAGCTGTCCAGCGCGTTCTTCTGCGTCTGGGCGACATCCATCATATGCTGGAGCTCGTTATCCTCCAACGTGTCCCGCAGCACCGAGAGATAGCGGTATTCGCTGAACGCGATGATCCCTATGCAGACAACGATCAGCACTGCCATCAGCGTCCACAGGTTCTTTTTGATTTTCTCAAGCATATTCCCACCTCCATTCGATCAGATCTGAGGAGTATCCTGCAGGGGGCCGATCTTCAGGACCGATTTCACGGTCTGCGCCAGCACATCCATGTCAACGGGCTTGGCCACATGGGCGTCCATGCCGGCTTCCAGGGCGTCGTGGACGTCATCGGCAAACGAGCTGGCCGTCATGGCGATAATGGGGATCTTCCGGGCCATGGGGTGCGTCAGGGACCGGATGCGCTTTGTGGCCTGGTAGCCGTTGAGCACCGGCATCTGTACGTCCATCAGGATCAACTGATATGTTCCGGGCGCGGACCGGGCAAACGTATCCACCGCGATCTGCCCGTTCGCACAGATCTCACAGGAGGCGCCCGACATATCCAGCAGCTCGGAAATGACCTCCGCGTTGATCTCGTTGTCCTCCGCAACCAGGATGTGCATCCCCCGAAGGATGCTCTCCTCCTGCTCCGGTTTGTTCGGGAGCGGATGGTTGAGCAGGCCGTCCACCGCCTTGCGGAAGCTGGTCAGGAAGAAGGGCTTGGCCAGGAAGGCGTCCACCCCCACAGCCCGCGCTTCCCCCTCAATATCCGTCCAATCGTAGCCGGTAAGCGTGAGGAGGGGGACTTCTTTGGCGATCTCTTCTTCCTGCCGGATGCGGCCCGCGGTCTCCAGACCGTCCATGCCGGGCATCTGCCAGTCCAGCAGGACGATGTCATAGGGTTCCCCTTCCCTCTTAGACCGCTTGATCATATCCAAAGCGGTTTGTCCGTCCATGCAGTAATCCACGCTGACCCCGGTGTCCCGCATAGCCAATCGGACATTCTGGCCGATCACTTCTTCATCGTCCACCACCAGCATTCTGGCGATATGGTTCTTTCTCCAGAAGTCCCGGTCGATCTCGGCTTCGGCAAGAGGCAGCTCCAATTCCACGGTGAAGGTGGAGCCCTCGCCCTTTTTGCTGCGCACGGTGATCGTTCCGTCCATCAGGTCCACCAGATTTTTGGTGATGACCATGCCCAGTCCGGTGCCCTGGATCTGATTGGTGACGGCGTCCTCCTCCCTGGTAAAGGCCTGGAATATCTTCTCCTGATATTCCTCGCTCATGCCATAACCGTTGTCCTCCACGATAAAGCGGTAGAGGGCCATTTTGCGATTGACCTGCGGCAGCTCCTCTATCCGCAGCGTGATGCGGCCGCCCTCCGGCGTATACTTCACGGCGTTGGACAGCAGATTGAGCAGGATCTGATTCATGCGCAGCTTATCCATCTCCACAGCCTCGTGCTGCACGCTGCTGTACTCCTCGAAGGTGTGGCCCTTGCTGTTCATTTGGGGACGGATGATGGCGTCAATGCCTTCCAACCAATCCGCGATCGTTTCAGAGGACAGGTTCAGGGAGGTCTTGCCAGCCTCCAGCTTGCTGATGTCCAGGATGTCGTTGATAAGCCCCAGCAGATGCTGGCCGGAGGCGGCGATTTTCCGGGTGTACTCGCGCACTTTGTCCGGTTTTTCCGCGTCCCGGTTCAGCAGGGTGGCAAACCCAATCACCGCGTTCATCGGGGTGCGGATATCGTGGCTGACACTGTTCATGAACACGGACTTCGCCTCGTTGGCCGCCTCGGCCGTTGTCAGGGCATCCGACAGGGCGTCGCGCTCCTCCTGCTCGCTGGTCCGGTCAGAGATGTAGACCAACCACTTCTTCCTGCCGTCGATCTCCTCGCAGTCGGCGGTCTCCATGAAGTGCCGGCGCGTGCCGGTCCTGGGGTCGATCCGCTCGACAACGCGGGTGACTGACTCTCCGCCGGGGCTCATGGCGCGGTACATGGCGTTGTACTTCATGGCGGACTCGTAGTCTGTCTCACGATCGATGGCCTGGAGACGGGGGATGATCTGCTCCGGCTTGACACCCAGCACCCGCTCTGCGTTGGCGCTCAGGAACTCCGGCTCCGAGGCCCCCTGCTCCACCAGGATATAGACATCGTCTGTGCAGCGGCTGATGTAATCGGTCAGGACATTGAACAGCCTGGACTGATATCGGATCTTCTGCTCTTTCGAGCCCAGCTCCTTCTGCGTGCGTGTGATCAAAAGGACAAAGACTACAAAGATGACCAGGATGACAGCCAGGAAGAGCACCGCCGCCTTGGTGTTTTGCAGGATCCCGTTCGTTACGCCCTGGATCGCCTCCGCCGGTACGGCGGAGACCATAAACCAGCCGTCTACGGACTCCATCGGGATGTAGGTGAAATAGACTTGGCCCTCCCCATGCTCGGAAAGCTCATAGAACCGGTCTCGTCATTGTGAAGCGCCTGCCTGAGCTGCTCGATCTTTTCCGGGTCTCCTCCCTCCGAGATCAGACCGTCAAAGATATTGTCGTTCCAATCCCCTGCGGTCGTAATTGAGCGCATCAGGATATCGCCGTCTGTGTCCACAACAAAGGCGCTGCCCTGGCCGTCGTAAAAGGAGAGGGAGAAGGTCTCCTGAATTTCGGTGCGGTCATAGTCCTTTTGGACCACGCCCTGGTGCCCGGTGTCGGAGAAGGTGAAGGTTTCATAATAACCGAATTTTTCATCGCCCGAGAAGATCGCGGTATAGCTGTTGCGCACGCCGCTGCCGGTGAGGCCGCCGTATTCCTCCAGCTGATCTTCGGTCAGCCGGTGTTCATACTCATACCGGCTGCTGTACGCCCAGCCATGACCAACACACATGACCGTATACTCCGCGTCCACCACTGCAAACAGCGGCAGTACGGCCTGTGCGGCCTCCGCACCGCTGGCGGGCTGTTCAGAAAGATACTCCGCGTAGCTGTGCAGCCGCTCCCGATCGCTGATGATGAATCTGTCAAGGGCCTCCTGCTGCTGGATGGTCACACTCATGACGTTTTGGATGAGCTGCTCCTCTACGCTCCGGTTCACGGACCTGATATAGAAAAACGCTCCGATCACGAGGGATACCAAACAAGCGACGATCACACACACCAGCAATGTGCGCTGGATATGTTCGGTTTTTTTCGCTTCCTTTGTCATGTCAATTCCCCCCTATGTCACTTCAGGCTTTATAGCAAAGTATGCGCACAGTCATCCCCTGTATGGCTTTCAGGCCATGTTTTATGACTGTATCAAGATCCTGTAAAACAGATTTTCTTGCATACCTGCTCCCCATGCCGCTTGTTCGCAGTTTATTGCTCAAGCGAAAATGAATCTTGCGTTGTGGCTTACAAGGTGTAGGTTTTAAGCCGCGTTTCCTTTCCACCGCGGATTACATGGTTGTAGGTTTTAAGCCATTCCACTCTTGCAAAATACTGGGGTATATGGTAAAATTTCTTTTGCTAAAATGGACAAGAGTAGGGCACGTCGTCCTTAAAAACGGTATTACCTTGCTCAACACCATAGCACATTTCGTGTGGACTACAACCTACACTTTATTGGTCAAATATTAATCCTTGCACCACCGCTGGAAGGTTCCGTGGGCCACACCCAGTTCCCTGGCCGCCGCTCTGCCGGAAATTTCTCCCCTGCGCCATGCGGCCATAATGGACTCGTAGTTTTCGCCCCGATCCTTGAACTTCCGTCCAAAGTGGACGCCTCTGGCTTTGGCGGCGGCGATGCCCTCCGCCTGCCGCTGGCGGATGTTCTCCCGCTCACTTTGCGCTACATAGGACAGAAGCTGGAGCACAATGTCGGCGATCAGCGTCCCGGTCAGGTCCCGGTGGATGCTGGTGTCCAGCAGGGGCATATCCAGCACACGGATGTCGGCCCGTTTCTCCTTGGTGATGATGCGCCACTGTTCCAGGATCTCTTCATAATTGCGTTCCGCCGGTCGATGCTTTTGATGATCAAAAGGTCGCCCGGTTTCAATTTTTTCAGCAGTTGTTGGTATGACGGGCGGTTGAAGTCCTTCCCGCTCTGTTTATCCATGAACAGGTTCTTCCGTGGTATATCGAAATCGGACAGCGCGATCAGTTGGCGGTCCTCATTCTGTTCACGGGTGGATACCCGTATGTAGCCGTAAGTCATGGTGTGTATCTCCGCAATAGATCTGGTCATTGTCCCCCGCCAACGTCATCCTGATTAATGAGATTCAGCATACGGACCATGACGGCGCAAGCCTGGGCGCGGGTCATGCTGCTTTCGCCGGAGAAAGTGCCGTCAGTCATGCCGGTGATAATGCCGAGGGCTACGTTGTACTGGATCGCTGCGATATACTGACCCTGGTTCTCGGGAGAGATTTTGTCGTAGTAATCCTTGAGGGATTTGCGGGCAGCGGTGAGTTCAGCAGAGGTGACTTTGCCGGTAGCCCCTTTGTCCTTGAGGACGTTGTAGAGCATCATGGCCATCTCGTAGCGGCTGACAGCACTGCCGGCACATTTGATGGTGGGCCAGCCGCCCTGGCCGGTAATGTCGGTGTTGGCATCCAGGTTCCTGTCCCGCATGACCTGCATGTTGGGATAATACCAGGGCTTGCCGGAGGGGTCGGCGACCTTCTCAACGTCAGCGCTGTAGAAGGTACGGATAAGCATAGAGCCGAACTGGACATAGGTAACCTTGTCCTCGGGCTTGAAGGTGCCGTCGGTGAAACCCAGGACGATGCCAAGCTTGGCGCACTCCATGACATCATTGTAGTACCAGGCGGTGGTCTTGACATCATGGAAGCCGGTCACGGGAGCCAGGCCGTCCAGCTGGTTCGGGTTCTCGTCAGTGTCGGTGAAGATCCAGACGATGCCCGGGTCATCGGTGTCAGTACCGGGGCAGTCGCCATCAGCGGCGAAAGCGGCAGACATGAGGCTGAGGTTCATAATCAGAGCCAGAAAGAACGCAGTCAGGCGCTTGAAGTTCTTCATTGTAGAACCATTCTTTCGTAATCAGAGTTTTTGCGGAAACTTTTACAGCTCTCTATAGTGATAAAACGCCGCGAAATTGTTGAACAGAATGTCCTCCAGAAAATCCTGCTCCAGTCCCAGCGCCAGGGTCTTATCCAGCTCCTTCCCGGGGCTCCAAAGGGGGTAGTCGGAGCCAAAGAACACGTGGGAGGGGTCGTACTCCCGCAGGATAGGATACAGGGGCGCTTTGTCCACCGCGTAGCTGAAGGATGAGCTGATGTCGGTGTAGACGTTGGGCAGCCTGGTCAGGGGGCGGATCTTTTCAATGTCCCAGTCCCCCCAGTTGCCCAGGTGGGCGGCGATGCACCGCAGCTTCGGAAAAGTCTCCGCAATGGGGATCATCCGGGCGGGACCGGAGACGTTCACCCGGGGGTCGCCCATGTGCGCGATGAGGAACATGTCCGTCTTCTCCATCTCCTCGAACATGGGAAACAGACGCTCATCATTCAGCACGAAGTGCTGGAACTCCGGGTGGAGCTTCACGCCGTGCATCCCGTGCTCCCGCATCCAGCGCAGCTCCTCCCGGTAGTTTTCGTACCCGGCGTGGAGGGTGCCGCAGGGGATGAACTGGGGGTTGGCCTCCGCTTCGGCGAGGATGAAGCGGTTGATGTGCTCTACCTGGTGCGCCGTGGTGGCGGCGGAGAAGACCATGGCGTAGTCGATATGTCCCCGGCGCATGGCGTCCGCCAGCTCGGAGACACTGCCGTAGTGGTTGGGGGGCTCGGGCATGGGAAAATATTCCGCCGTGGCGAGGGTGGCTTTGACGGCGACCTTCTCCGGGAAAATGTGGGTGTGCATGTCGATGACTCTCATGGCGGCGCTCCTGTACAGGGGCGGATCATGTCCGCCCGGTTCGTTATTCTGATTATAACATACCCAAAACCGATGGCAATAGGATACCGCTAAAATTACAAAAATCAATGTTATGCGGATGGATCTGAAAATCAGATGAATCCATGTAGGGGCGCACAGTGTGCGCCCGCTTCCAAAAGGCATATACGCGCGAACCGGGATGCACCCGTAGGGGCGAATATCATTCGCCCGTTCTATTGCAGCGCGCAGCAGCCCTTGAGAAGCGGGCGGACAATGTCCGCCCCTACATGGATGGATCAGGTTTTCAGTCTCTGCTTCAAAAATTGATTTCCCTGGCCCCAGATACGGCTTTGCGCGGGGGAAAGCCGGCAGCAATTTCCACGGGCGGGAACAAAATTTTTGCTGTCCGCGTCAAATTCGACAAAAGCCGGTTGACGGCGATGGAAAAAGAAGATATTATGTAAATGACGTTTTAACGACTTGCCTCAAGGAGGATATGATAGATGAGCAACCGCCGCTGCCCCAAATGCGGGGAGGAATATTCCGATACTTACCGCTCCTGCCCCTTCTGTGAAGAGGAAGAAGCCATCAAGAGGGGCCATCCGCCCCGCCGTCACGGCGGCCGCCGGGTGGAGAAGCGGCAGAGCGCCCGCTCCGGCGGCGCGGGCGGTATTATGCTGCTGCTGACCGGGCTGATCATCCTGGGTGTGGTGGGCTACGTGGTCTTCGGCGACGATGTGGCCGAGGCGGTGGGCATCCGCGACAACCCGGAGCCCTCCCCCGTAAGCAGCCAGGATGAAAAGATCCCCGCCCGGGATACGGTGGTCCCGACGGAGGACGCGGGGGATGACGCTGACGACGTTCAGCCTGACGATGTCCAGCCGGATGATTCCCAGCCGGACGACGCTACAGGGACCGGCGAGCCTCTGGCCCTGTCCCAGACGGACATCACCATCCCGGCGGGTGAGACCGGGCGGCTGACCGCCACCGGCGGCACCGGGAATATCAGCTGGTCCTCCTCCAATCCGGAGATCGCCGAGGTGGACGGCGGCGCTGTCACCGGCAAGGCGGGCGGCACCGTGACCATCACTGCCACCAGCGGCGAGGAGACGGCAACCTGTCAGGTGAAGGTGGAGGGCGAGCCGTGGGTGAACCCCAACGTCTCGTCGTTCCGGCTGAGCAAGGACGACTTCACCCTGTCCCCCAGCGAGTCCACCTGGCAGATGAAAGTAAAGTGGGAGGACGGCAGCAGCTGGGAGATCGTCGGGCCGGAAGACGGCGTCGTCTGGGCCACCAATAACCCCAGTGTGGCAACCATCAGCGAGACCGGCCTGGTGACCCGCGTGGGCAAGGGCACGACGCAGATCACCGCTACTGCGGGCGGTTTGACGCTGGAGTGTACGGTGAGATTGCGCTGATATTCAGGAGAAAAACGGGAGCGCCTTTATGGGGCGCTCCCGTTCTGTTTGTTATGATCGCCGGAGTTTTTCCAAAACCGCCTCAAATTCTTCATTCAGCGGACAGCTCAGTTCCACGGTCTCCCCGGTCCTGGGATGCAGGAAACGCAGACCGACTGCGTGGAGGCACTGCCCGGTGAGTCCCGGCACGGGCTTTTTAGCCCCGTAGACCGTGTCGCCGTAGATGGGGTGGCCGATATGGGCCATGTGGACCCGGATCTGGTGGGTACGCCCCGTCTCCAGGCGGCAGCGGACGTGGGTATAGCCGGGGAAGCGCTCCAATACCTCCCAGTGGGTGACGGCGGGTTTGCCGCCGTGATCGGTGACGGCCATTTTCTTGCGGTCCGTGTGGTGCCGTCCGATGGGGGCGGCTACGGTGCCGTGGTCCTCCCGGAGGTTTCCCACCACTACTGCCTCGTAGGTCCGGGCCAGGGTGTGATCCTGGAGCTGGGCGGAGAGGGCCTGGTGGGCGGTATCGTTCTTGGCGGCGATGATGAGGCCGCTGGTGTCCCGGTCGATGCGGTGGACGATGCCCGGGCGCAGGGCTCCCCCTACGCCGCTGAGGGTGCTGCCGCAGTGGTAGAGCAGGGCGTTGACCAGCGTGCCGTCCGGGTGGCCCGGGGCGGGGTGGACTACCAGGCCCACAGGCTTGTTTACCACGATCACGTCGGCATCCTCGTATACCACGTCCAGCGGGATGTCCTGGGGAAGGGCCTCGATGGGGTCCGGTTCCGGGAGGGTGACGGCGATCTCTTCCCCGCCGGAGAGCTTGCAGCTCTTGGAGACGGATTTCCCGTTCACTGTTGCCTGCCCCGTCTCAATGAGCCGCGCGGCGGCGGAGCGGGTCACATCCGGCAAGGCGGCGGCCAGAAAGCTGTCCAGCCGGGCCCCGGCGTCTTCACTGCCCGCCGTCAGGTAGATCATTTTCCGGCTCCTTTTCTTCGGCGGGGGTTTCCTTGTCGTGGAGCAGCAGATAGTAGGCGGCAAACCCGATGGTGCCGCATACCACCAGGATGTCTGCTACATTGAACACCGGGTAGCTCATGAACTGGAAATTGAACATGTCCACCACGTACCCCAGCCGTACCCGGTCAACGAGATTCCCCAGTCCGCCGCCCAGAATGGCCGTCAGTGTCCACATGGCAAGGGGGTGGGGAAACAGTTTCTTCACCATCGCCGCCGCGATACCAACCATCAGAACCGCTGTCAACAGCGTCAGTACCCAGGTGTGTCCCTCAAGAATGGAGAACCCGCCGCCGGTGTTCTGGATGTGAAACAGTTCCACGATCCCGGGGATCAGGGGGGCATGGTCATAGAGGGCCAGGTGACTGACCACATAATACTTCACCGCCTGGTCCGCGGCGATACATAAGATAATCGCAAGGATATAGGGCATCGGTTATACCTCCAGCTCTTTGAGCACGTCTTTGTTCACCTGGTTGCTGGCCCACACGCTGCACCGGTCTGTCAGGGACATGGGTTTGCCTTCCAGGGTGCAGACAAAACCGCCCGCCTCGGTGATGATAAGGCTCCCCGCCGCCTGGTCCCAGGGGCACAGGCTGTACTCGAAGAACAGTTCCGTCCGCCCGCAGGCCACGTTGCACAGGTCCAGCGCCGCCGCGCCCAGACGGCGGAAATCGCAGCTGCGCTTGAAAAGCTGCTCGGTGACGCGCATGGTGGGCTCCAGATACTCCCGGCGGTAAATGGCGGTGCCCATGCCGAAGATGCCCTGTTCAATGGGCCGCTCACTGACATGGATAGGGCTGCCGTTGCGGAAAGCGCCGCCGCCCCGTCTGGCGGAAAACATCTCGTTCTTGTAGGGGTCGTACACCACGCCGTACTCCACCGTGCCGTCATGCGCCAGTGCCACGGAGATGGCGCTCTGCTGCAATCCCCGGACAAAGTTGGTGGTGCCGTCGATGGGGTCCACGATGAAGGCCCAGCCCTGGGTGGGGTCGGCACGCTCTGTCTCCTCCTCGCCGAAGAAGATGGAGCCGGGGACCAGGGACAGCAGTTTTTCTTTCAGGAAATTTTCTACTGCCACGTCGTACTCCGTCACCAGGTCGGCGGCGGAGGTTTTTTCGTGGGTATGGGACCAGACGTCGCGGGCGGAAATGACGATCTCCCCTGCTTCCCGGACGATGGAGATGATTTGTTCCAGCATAGTGACTCCTTCTTATATGCTCTGTCCTCCCCGGTAAAAGGTGGACTTCCTTAAAAGGTTCTGTTAAAATAAGGGGGTATCTTTTTCGATGCGGGAGGTTTTATATGAAAACGCTCATCATCAACGGCTCGCCCCGGCCCAACGGCGACACGGTCAGTCTGATCCGCCGTCTAAACGAGGGCCTTGCCGGAGAATATAAAGTAGTGGACACCTATCGGTGCAATATTTCCCCCTGCGTGGACTGCCGGTACTGCAAGGAGCACAGCGGTTGTGCCATTCAGGATGAAATGCAGGCGGTTTACGATTACATCCAGGTGTGCGGCAATGTGGTGATTGCGTCTCCCATTTATTTCTCGGAAGTCACCGGGAAGGTGCTGGACGTTTGCAGCCGTTTGCAGACCTATTTTTCCGCCCGGTTTTTCCGTGGTGAGACGCCGATTACGAAAGAAAAACGCGGGGCGGTCATTCTGGTGGGCGGTGGCGATGGCGCACCGGATAAAGCCTATGAAACAGCGTGTACGCTGCTGCACCAGATGAATTGCCGGGATATCCACCCCATGGTGTGCTCCCATAACACTGATCGCCAGCCAGCCATCGAGGATGCGCAGGCGTTGGCGGGGGTGGAGAGCATCGTCAGGTTTTTCAATCAGGAGGCCTGAGAGTACTTCCGGTCCATTTCTTCGGTGCTCTCCCGGAACAGCGCCAGGGATATGGCCTGGACTTCCTTTATGGGAAGTCCGTTCAGCTCCTCGCGGGTTTTATCGAGCCGGGCCTCAAATCCCCGGGCAATGCGTTCGGCGGCAAGGCCGTGGCTGTTGCTGGCGCTAGTTGTGTCCGCCTCCTGTATGAAGTGGTCCAGCAGCTGCCGTTCTTCGGAGTAGATCAGCTCCACCAGTTTTGCCCGGTATTCCAGGTCCTCGGAGGACATGCCCGGATACCTGTTCTGATCCGCCGCGTGCTGGGCCTCGTGTTTCAGGAGGGAAACCCGAAAACCTTCTGAGTCCAGGTCGTAGCAATGCTTCACGCAGTGAATCAGCCCGTCTCCGTTGGACCATCCGCCGGCGCCGGACATGCCGAAGGTCAGATAGTTCAGCCAGCTTTCCATAACAAAGCCATCCAGAAGTTTTACGGCGTAATCCTGCACCACCTCCGGCAGCTCCACGGCGTAATGCTTCAACTCCTCTGTCCGCCAGATGTAGGGGCCGTAATAGCCGCCGGTCCGTCCGGTCAGGGCATACAGGGAGTGGCTGCGGAAGGCTTCCGCGACCTTCTCCTCCAGTTCATCCAGCGGGGCGGCGGGGTCTGCCTGAAACCGCTCTGCCAGTCGGGTCCGCAGACCCTCGGCGGCATCCTCCGGGCTCTGTTCCAGATAGAAGACGTCCCGGTAGTATTTTTGATAGATCAGAAGGATGTCGCTGTCATCTACCTCATAGGAGAGATAATTTTCTTGCTGAAACAGGGACACATATTTCTGATACAGCTCCGCGTGTTCGGGAAATTGCGCGGCATATTCCATCGTGGAGCGCAGATCGCCCTTTTTAAGGTACGCAAGGCACAGGCTCCAGTCAAAGCTGTTTTCCATGTTCAATGCGTATCCCCTATCCCTGGACCAGGCTCCACTCGAAGTTCTCCCACAGCAGGCGGCTGCCCACATCGGTGCCGTCGGGCAGGAGGAACATGGCGACTTGATTTTCCACGCCGCTGTCGCTGGTCATATAGGCGTAATCGCCGTTGATGGTCTTTACGGTATAATAAACAGGTTCCATGGCGGTTTTCTCCCAATTTATGGAATAGGTCAAGGGGAGTATATCACAAAACCCGCCGTTTTACAAGGCGGCGGCAGGGTTCTTTTTCCGTTCACAGAAAATTCACTTGACTTTCTGACAGGCATGTAGTATATTCCTTTCTAGGATTTAATCCCAGTAAGGAGTCTGACCTATGGCGGACAGAAACACCATGCAAAAGGAGATCATCCACCATACGCTTTGCGAGATGGGCAATCATCCCACCGCCGCGATGGTCTATGACCGCGTCCACCTCAGCCACCCCACTATCAGCCGTTCCACGGTATACCGGGTCCTGGCCCGGATGGCGGAGGAGGGGAAGATCCTGCGCCTGGAGCTGGCCGGAGGCGACAGCCGGTACGACGGCGAGATGACGCCCCACTGCCACATCCGGTGCCGCCTGTGCGGCACGGTGGCGGACCTTCCGCCGGTGGAGGCGGGTCTGCCCGCCGACAGCGCCGGTTTCCTGGTGGAGGACTGCGCGGTGGTGTACCGGGGACTGTGCCCCGACTGCCGCCGGGGAGCGGAAAGAGCATGTTAGCTACGCCGGAAGGCGTCTATAAAATCATTCAGGATATTATTTGAAAAGGAGAAGTTTACTATGAAGAAGTGGGTTTGCCCTGTTTGCGGCTATGTTCATGAGGGTGAGACTGCCCCCGACAAGTGCCCCCAGTGCGGCGTCCCCGGTGCCAAGTTCACCGAGCAGAAGGGCGAGATGAGCTGGGCTGCCGAGCACGTTGTGGGCGTGGCCAAGGGCGTTGATGAGAAGATCCTGGAGGGTCTGCGCGCCAACTTCGCCGGTGAGTGCTCCGAGGTCGGTATGTACCTGGCTATGGCCCGCGTGGCGCACCGCGAGGGCTATCCTGAGATCGGCCTGTACTGGGAGAAGGCCGCCTATGAGGAGGCTGAGCACGCCGCCAAGTTCGCCGAGCTGCTGGGCGAGGTCGTCACCGACAGCACCAAGAAGAACCTGGAGATGCGCGTTGAGGCCGAGAACGGCGCCACCGCCGGCAAGATGGAGCTGGCTAAGATGGCTAAGGAGCAGGGTTTGGATGCGATCCATGACACCGTGCATGAGATGGCCCGCGACGAGGCCCGACACGGCAAGGCTTTCAAGGGCCTGCTGGAGCGTTACTTCGGCTAAGATTTCTGCCGCGATTTCAGCGCTTTTTAAGGGGAACGGGGAAGCCTGTTCCCCCTCTTTTTTGCGCTGGTGTGCAAGTCAGTGTGCAACTCCCGCCCGGTATTCACTTTTTCAGCTTTCACATGTGCAACTCGAATAAATTGCACCTATATTAAGCGGTTTTCCGCCTAATTACAAAGATATTTAAGAAAATGGACAACTTTTTAAGAAGTTTTTACAACTTTGCAGCAAAAAATAAGAAGTTTGACCCAAGAAGCAAAGACTTTTCACAAGTTTTCAATCCGCCGAGCAAAAAAAACAATCTAATCTGCCGCTAAAATTGCCGCTTCCCTCCGAAATTTGCAGACTGTCTCATGGTCTGCTTTTTTCTTTTCTCTATTATAGCACATGTCGTGGTTAAAGTACAAGTATTTCTTTGCCCTATGTTATACTAAATCCAGTAAGAGCGAGAGGCACAGACCTCTTGAAAAAACAAAATCAAAAATGAAAAGGAGCTTATATTATGAAAAGAAACGCTATCGTCACCATTGATGAAACCACCGCACAGGTTACTAAGGCATTCCAGAAGCAGGCCCGCATTTTCGGAACTGACGAATACAAAATGTGGAAAGCCTACCGCGAGGACTTCCCCGGTGCTAAGATGGTGACTAAGACCATCAAGAGGAACGCCGACAAGCGCACTTATCGCAATCTGACCTATGTTAATATGGGGCGGTTCATCTCTGTGAAAAACCCCGCCCTTATGGAAGAATTTGAAAAGACAAAGGCTGCTGCCAAGGCACAGGAAAACCCCTACCGTGCGGTGCTGGCGTGGTTCCTTGAAAAGTTCCCCAAATATGACGATTACAAACAGTTCTTTGAGGACAGGGACAAGACCGCCGAGAGCAGCGCCGCCGAGGGGGACGAAACCAACAATCGTGTTATTGATCTTGCCAGTTGACTAACCGCAAAGGGCAAGCGTTCTTGAAAAATACATTTCAATTTTGTAGCAGCAAGAGGGGCGGCACGCCGATGTGCCGCCCCCTTAGCTTATTCGACAATAAAATCTTTACCAGCAAAAGAAATCACAACGTCATCATCCGTATGTTCTGCGACAGCTTTAGGAACTCTGATTACCCCTCTAATTTCAATAGGGGGGCTTGATAATGGCTTAAATGTCCCGTTGAAGTAACCTATTTCAAGCCCAAGTGCTCTTACCGTAGATATGCTGTCAAAATCAGAATCAAAGTTAGACCATAAAGCATCCTCTTTGATTTCTCGATAGAAAGACATATAATCCGAAGTGAATTTATAATCACCATAGGAAACACTGGGCTGTAAATCTTGTGTACCAAATGTGCGTTCTTCTTTTCCTATAAATTCCACCTCCAAGTTGAAATACAAATAAACATCATCTTTATCTGCACCAATACCAAACCCATGTATTCCCTCAATTACATACCCATCTTCGTCTACAAAGGGTTCGTCAGTTGCTGTAAAAAATTCTTCCGCTTTTCTGAAAGTTTCCTTATCCGCTTTTTCACCTCTACAAACTAAAATATTCCTTGTGAATGTCGCATCTTTTAGGGTAAACCTGTAAAGCCCAAGTTCACTTTCTACGGTATCCCCCACTTTGTGTATATCGGTAGTGCTATCTTCCCCATCGTCGGGCGTGTCGGTGTTTGCGCTATCCTCCCCGCTGCTGGGTGTGCCTGTGCTTGTTGTGTCCCCATTCCCGGTGCTGGGTGTGCTGTTGTCCTCTGTCCCTCCACCGCCGCCGCAGGCCGTCAGGGAGAGGGCCAGCGCCGCCGCAAGCATGAGTGCCAAAAGTTTCTTCATTCCTTATTGCCTCCTAAGATGTGAATTGTTGCTGTGTCCTTCTTTATAATATCTGCAAGGATAATTGCATTATACATCTAAAGACCTATAAAGTCAATCCATAGGTGCTTATAATTTCACCAAAAGGCGTATACAATTAGTCCAAAGGATAATTGCGAGGTGAAATGATGGAAAATGCGAATCTGCAAGAAATTGGAAAGAGAATCCAGCTACGCCGAAAACAACTTGGATATACTCAAGACCAACTTGCAAGCATGATGGATGTGTCAATACAAATGATTTCAAACTTGGAGCGTGGGAATAAGGCCATTCGCATTGATAATCTAATAAATTTGAGCCAAATTCTCAAAATAAGCACCGATTACATTCTGACGGGGAAAAATATAGGTTACAATGGTGCATCATTATCCGAAAAAATATCGCTATTATCTAGCAAGAGCCGTGATATAATCGAACAATTTGTTGACTATTGTTTGAATCCATATGATTTATAAATCCGCAAGGCCAGGGGGCACTTGCGGATTTTTGTTTTTCTAATTTTCGCCGCGTCCGCCGTTTTCGACCGTTTCCACCGTGATCTCGTTTCGGTCGGGAAATCCGCCGAGAAAATCAGCATTGATAAATCAAAATGGGATTTTCCCGAAACCATCCCCCCGGTGGCCTTGTGGCTGTCGGGGGGCTTTTGCTGTCGCGCTCCCGTTCCACACACGGAAAATTTGTATCAACTGATTTTCCTTGAATGTGCATTTTCAAGTTTTGGTGCCTGCCTCTAAAGCTGCTTGAAATGTTGCGTTCTGTTCGATTTATGTGGTTTTTGCGCTGAATTTGTCTGGAAAAAATTTTTGTGGTATAATAATATCAGAAAGTAAGAGAGGGGTAAAAACCGCTCAAAGGCTTTCAAAAAAGTGATAAGAAAGGAGATTCCTGCATGGACGAATTGTCCACGAATAAAGCCCAATATAACAACTGCTTTGTGCTGGGCAGTAAGCTATGGAACCCCGAAAAGAGGCGGCTTATCAAAGTGCCGATGTATATTGACCAAAAAGGATGGCCCAAAAAACTTTACGGAGGAAAAGACGGCGAACTTCGCAAGTTTTATGAACTGTCCTATGAAGAAGCTGACCAGGCACTCAAAGGCTACTGGACGGGAAGAAAGCGGGCCAGCGGTGGCGCAAGTTTGCGCGTCAGTCTGTATCTTGACAATGCGATGTATGGCAATCTGCACGTCTTTGTGATTGACTTCGACAAATTCGATGAAAAAAGCGAGTTTTTCATCAGAGCAAAAGGACTTGCCGATAAAGTCACACGGTCACAGGGAGGCGGTTATCATATGTTTTATGGCATTGACAAGAATGTTGCCACACCGCTTTTTGTCAACCTCAACCTTTTAACAAGCGACTACGCCAAAAGCTACATTTCCTCTACTGGCAACGTAACATTGGACGAGGCAAACAAGGTTGACTTTTTCTGTGACGCGTACCATCTCATGTATGAGTGGGAGCCGTGGGACAACACCGTGGGCCTGACCGACAAGACGCAGAGCCTTTGCAAACTGATTAGCAGTAGCTTCTCTATCAAGCGTTCAAAGAACACAGGACAGGGAGGGAGCCGCCGCCGAGCCGCAAACAGTAAAATTGTTCTTCTGGACGAAAAGGACGAACTCGAATTGCTTCCACGCATGAGCGACAGACAGCAGAATGTCTTTGATAATCTCAAAATGATTTCGTCCGACTGTCCGCGTGAAGAATGGTTTCGGATTGGCATTGACATCTGGCATATCTTTGGTGACGATCTAGGCGGTGACGTCTTCCGCTTTTGGAGTGAGCCGGGAGAGAGTTTCAATCCGCAAGGCTGTTCCCGAACATGGGGGAACATCATGGAACAAGGGCCAGATACTAACCTTTGGAACGATACATGGCGTGATATGTTCAATGTTTTTGACACATAAAAGGTGAAATCTACACTTCAAAAAAAGGAGGCGTTGACAATGTGAGTATGTCAGAGAAAAAGGATTTTGCGGCTAATGCCCCGCTCCCGCTCGAAAGAGCGGGGCGGGGAGCCGCCGAAAAACAATCAGCCGCCGAGCAATCATTTTTTCGTGGGGAGCCGATTGAATGGCTGACCGTTCCAACAACGAAAACCGTTGTCACGGACAACGCCTTTGGCGACAGCGAGGCCAGCGAGAGGCCAGCGCGGAAAAATCACTTTATTCTCTATGGCGGCAATCAGTACAAGCGGGAAGAATTTTATCAAATGGCGTTCCCGCAGGTCTACCGCAAATATCCGTACAAAGTGATCTTTGCCACGGATGATATTTGCAGGCTGGGCGGGAGCCAGCGGGCCAAACTGCAATATCACATTTTGGCCCAAAAGTTTCCGCTGGTCGAGGTAGCCGCCGAGGACAAAGAAGATTTAGAGGCGTTCGCCGCTCGATCTGAAACGGAGGCCGCGCAACTATGGCTTGCGCGTATGCGCTGGTCCCAAGGCCACGAAAAAATGGTGACGTTCGGGCAAAACATCGGTGTGGAGGACAAGGCCAGCGGGGGCCGGGTTAAGGGCCTTTGGTGCTACACGGCTGATATGGATGCTGTGAAAGCCGTTTACACAGGTTGCCCCATGACATGGGAGCTATGGGCCGCGCCCATCGTAGGCTATCTACAAGGCCAGAGAGATGCAAGAACCGCCGCCGCGTTGGAGATCATTCAAACGGTCATGCGACTTTTGTACTATCAGAACGGCCTTTATCTGACCGTCCCCGGAGATGTGCGGCGGGCAATCGTCAAGTGGGTCTATCAATATTTGAAAGATGGAACCACGTCATTTCCCTTTGCCGGGGACGTGGGGAGCGATAGCCGCCGAGTTACTATTAACTTTGAGCGCGACACGTCCCTAAAGGATAACCGCGTCATTCATGACAATATGGCAGAATATAACAGGGAGGCCAACGCAGAGAAAGCCGCCCGCCGAACAAAACAACGTTTTGAGGATTTGACCGGGGAGCGGTGGACAACTGCCGAACTCCACGCACAAGGTTTCACTGATAGAAATATCAAAACGTTCTGTAAAGACGGCCTGATAAAAAGGCTGTATCAGGGCCACTATCAGAGAATTTCCAAGTGACTGCTGGGACTTTGCAAACGCTCCCGGAAGTTGGTAATAAGAGAATAAAACCAACTTCCGGGAGCGTGATGAAAGTCACAGATGGAACTTGAAAATGTATATTCAATATTAAAGGAGGGCCAAAAAATGGCTACCGTAGTAAACAACTTTGACAACTTCATTGAATACATCGTTTCCGCGTATGAGGCGGAAATGCACAACGTAGAACGCAATAATATTTGGGCCGCGGTCGCCAGCGGGAACCCGTACCCGGCGCATGAGGCTTTTATCCGTAGCAGACGGTCAGGCCCGGAGCATGAGCAGCAGCGGAACGCCCTGCGTTCTGCCCTGCGGCGTGTGCTGGGGACCGAGGAACAGCAAGCGGAAATGATGTTGCCCGCCGCCGAGGAAGCGGTACAAATTGCCATAGCAAGACTGAAAGACTGGCTAAACGGGTATCACTTCCGTTAAGACCGCCGAGGCGGGAGAGGTTTGCAACCTCTCCCGCCTCTATCCCTTTTCATTGTCTTTTTCACTATCAGGCTTTTTCTCCCATTCGAGAATTTCCTCCATGATAAGTGCAAGGGGCAAGTCTGTATCTGGAAACATGTGCAATCCTCCATTTGACAGGCCACGCAGCAGCCCAGTGTTCACAAAAGGGTATCAACAATTTTCTGGACAAAATCACTCCCAAAACAGGGGATTTTTGCCCGTTCACGCCGCCGTGCAAGTGTTCACGAAACCATCTGTTTTATTGAACAGGCTCCGCCGCCTCTTTGACGTATTCCAGCAAGTCCCCCGGCTGACAGTCCAGCAAATTGCAGATAGTTTCAAAGGTGGCCCAT
The DNA here is from genome assembly GCA_014799915.1 of Oscillibacter sp. Classification (GTDB taxonomy): domain Bacteria; phylum Bacillota; class Clostridia; order Oscillospirales; family Oscillospiraceae; genus Pelethomonas. Next base: position 18,425 of record JAAVHD010000063.1, on the reverse strand, counting down.
GACACCATCTGACCGCCACGAAGTTTTTGCAGCATAGCCTCCCCCATGATTTTATCTTTCCTGATCTTATTTGTATTATATCCGGCCTCTTTCAATGCTGCAATCACGTCTATCTTGTATTTGAGTGCCATTGTGTTACCTCCTATCCGGGGACCGCTAAAAAATTGCGGCCCTTCTCCATTGTCCTTATTGTACCACAGGATTACACCTGTTTCAAGTGTTAAAATTGCACATAATTTAAGTGTAATCTTTGTGCAATTTGCGAATTGATTTACACTTAAAAAAGGTGTAATATATAATCAGTTAAGGGGAACACCCCAATAAAAATAAAGGAGATCAAAACAATGAGTAGAAACGAACTGGTAGCCAAAATCGAGGCCCTGCATGAATGGGAAGCCGTTATCGAGGAAGCAAAGGCCGAGGCCGAAACCCTGCGGGACGCTATCAAGGCCGAAATGCTGGAACGCGATACCGAGGAATTGACCGCCGGACAGTATATCGTGCGTTGGACTTCCGTTATCTCTAATCGGTTCGATACAACATCTTTCAAAAAGGTTATGCCGGACGTTTACAAGGCGTACACCAAACCCAGCACCAGCCGCCGCTTTACCATCAGCGCATAAGAAAAGGCCCTTGCCTGATACGCCGACCAAAGCCACAGGCAAGAGGCCATACCCCAAACCGCTACAACGGAGAGGGCAAGAAATATTATAGCTTGCCCTCTCCCAAAAATCAAGATATAAAGGAGATTTTCAGAAATGAAACAGTTGACAAGCTATAACAGAGTTGCCGGGTATCTCAATAAAATGTTCGACCTGCTGAACGCCGAATTTTTTGAGGGTACACTTTCAAGGCCCACCATCACCATTCAGTCCACGCCCCGCGCATACGGTCACTTCTCCCTGCGGGATGATACATGGACTTCTGTCACGGGAGACAGCCACGAAATCAACATTGGCGCGGGGACGCTGGCGCGGCCCATCGAAGAAGTAGCCGCCACCCTCTTACATGAAATGGTACACTATTTCAATTATGAGAACGGGGTACAGGATTGCAGCCGGGGGAACACATACCACAACAAACGGTTTAAGGCAGCAGCCGAGGCCCACGGCCTGACCGTCACCCACAGCGACAAATACGGCTGGTCACATACCGCCCCCGGTGATGCCTTGTTAGATTTCATCCTTGAGAACGGCCTGACCGACATTCTGATTAACCGGAATGAATACGGCGGTTTTCAAGTGACAGGAACGGGGACGCACAGCGGCACAGGAACGCCCCCGCCGCGCCGCCCCACCAGCACAAGGAAATATATCTGCCCTTGTTGCGGAAACTCTGTGAGAGCCACGAAAACGGTCAATATCGCTTGTTTAGACTGTGACGTGCAAATGGTAGTTGCCGGGTAACATACAGAGGGCGGGGAGCAATCCCCGCCCCCACAAAGGGGGATATATAGAAATGACGATTTTAGAAAATTTATGGTTCGGGAATATTGCCCCGGCTGATAGGAAACTGAAACGCGGGAGCGAGGCCAAAAAGCTGTTAGAGGCGGCAATAGCCAATGAGAATATTTTTACCGCAGAATTGTCCACCGAGGGGCAACGTGCCTATATCGAATATAGCAAGCTGATTAGTAGAATTTCTGAAATATCAGAATGTGACGCTTTCGGGAAAGGTTTTCGGTTGGGGGCGCGGTTGATGCTGGAAACGCTGTCAGAGGAAAATACACAGATGCCGACCATCATTGACGGTATGGGATAAACGGAATGGGCGGGGGACAATCCCCCGCCCCATGAAAGGGGATATAACATGGTATACGGATATGCACGATGCTCCACCAATGAGAGCAAACAGGACATAAACAGGCAAGTCCGCGAATTGAAAGCGGCGGGAGCGGAACAGATATTTTTGGAGTACGAACACGGGGACAGCAAAATCAAGAGCCAACAGAGGGCCATGTTGGAACAGGCACAGGCCGGGGACAGTATTATCACTCTGGAAGTCCCCCGTCTGGCCCGCAGCACACAGCAGCTTTGCGAGATCATCGACACAGTGAGCGCTAAACACTTGCGATTGCAAATAATAGGCAGTATCACCCTTGATTGCCGCAACGGACAGGCCGACCCCATGAGCGAGGCATTTTTACAAATGGCTGGGGTATTCAGTCAGCTAGAGCTTTCCATGATACGCGCCCGCGTTCGTTCTGGAATGGCAAACGCAAAAGCCAAGGGGAGGCAGATCGGGAGGCCACAGACCACCGCCGAGGATATACCGCCCATCTTCTTCCGCCATTACCCTACCTTTGCCGCCGGAAGTCTGAACGTCAGCGAGTTAGCGCGGGTATGCAATTTGAGCCGCACAACTGTATATAAATATATTGGAATGGTGAACGGGGGACGCTCCACATGAGCGCCCCCCGTTTATTGACATATTAGCGTTTCGAGGGTATGATGTACCATAAAAGCACATAGAGGGGAGGCTCCCGGATGGCACGGTCAGAAAATCAAAAGTTGAAAACGCTTTATGTGGCTAAATTCTTTTTGGAAAATTCAGACGAAAATCACCCCATCACAGCCGGGGACATTACCGACTATCTAAAAAATGAGTGTGGTATAGAAGCAGAACGCCGCGCCATTTACCGCGATATTGCCGCCCTCCGGGATGTGTTCGGTATGGATATAGACGGGGGACAAGGCGGAAAATACCGCTTGCTATCCCGGCAATTTGAGTTTGACGATTTACGGCTATTGGCGGAATGTGTTCACGCTACAAAGTTTATTTCTGCTGAAAAGGCAAAAGAACTTGTTTACACAATAGGCCAATTTTGCAGCAGCTACCAAGCCGAGGAATTAGAGAGGGAAATTTTTCTATGTGATAGAGTAAAGACAACCCGCAAGGACATTCTGTTGATTATCGGCATTATTCAAGCTGCTATGGCTGATAAAGAGAACGGAAAACCTAAACCCCCGCAAAAAATCAGTTTCAAATATTTGAAGTACACAATTCAAGATAAAAATACCCAAGTAGAACGCCACAGGGGAGCCACCTACAAAGTCAGTCCCTACAAACTGCTGATAAATGATGGTAATTATTATCTGCTGGCCTATGACGATAAATCCCAGAGTATGCGGACATATCGTATTGACCGCATGAAAGAAGTAACCGCCCTTAATGAGCCACGGGAGGGCGCAGAAACCTTTGCAGCTATTGACATGGAAACATATACCCGCCGTGTATTCTCTATGTATGGAGGCCAACAAAAGCGCGTCAGTATTCACTTTGACAATCCGCTGCTGGACACAGCAATAGAACGGTTTGGAACAACCCCCGATGTATTTTACAGGCCAGACGGGGAGCGGCATTTTGTAGTGACCGCCGATGTGGAGATCAGCGACCAATTCTTTTCGTGGGTATGCGGCTTCCGCGACAGGGCTAAAATTATCAGCCCGCCCGATGTGGTAGAGGATATACAGAAGTTTTTGAAAGATATTTCCGAGAGATACAAAAGTTGATATAAGATGCTGAAAGCAGATAGAAACTTGCTGTTTCTATCTGCTTTCTTGCGGAAAGTTCTTAAAGCATGTTCAAATTGCCTTGCAGGATATTGACCCCCGACTTTGAAACGGCGATATAGTACCGCTGGGTCACTTGAATATTGCCATGCCCCATCTGATTACACAGCAAATGCGTGGGGGTATTCATTTCCGCCATGAGTGTACCATAGGTGTGCCGCAAATGGTGATATTTGAAATCAATATGAAACCGGGCCTTGATTTCCCGCGTGGGGTATTTCATGGAATTGACCGTCTGGATTTTCCCGTTGGGCAGACAGTTGACAAGTTCCGTTGAAAAAATCTGCTTGCCGCCCAAGTCCTCAATCAGCCGTTGATTCTGTTCCCGCAGCGCAGCGAATTGAATTTCATCCTCTGACCGCCGCCGCGCCAATTCTTGAAAATGCACTTTCAGTTTATCGCACATGTAAATCGTCCGTCTGGCGTTGTGGGTTTTCAGCGGCACTAACTTGATAAGCCCATCCTGATATTGCATTTGACGGTCAATCAAAATTGTGCCGCGCTCTACGTCTACATTTTCCCATTTCAGCCCAAAACACTCATTGATACGCAGCCCGCAGAACCGTCCCAGCATGTACGCCGTTTCCGCATTTGTCCCCTGGAAATAATCATCCAGAATAGCAAGTTCCTCCCGGCTGAACGCGACAATATCAATATCATCATCACTTTTCAGCTTTGGCATGTGGATTTTCGTATCCTTATTGGTACACAGCTTATTGTAATTGTCCACAGCCAGATAGTTCCGGGAATAGGCTTGACCGAAAATCAGATAGAACATTTTCAAAAAACTTTCTACATAGCGATAGGACAGCCCCCGGTTATAGTAAAGTTCCGTCAAGTAGTCTACAACTTCCGCCGCGCTGATTTCGTCAATGTACCGCTTGCCAAAAGCGGCGCAAAGGTGATTGTCCCACAGGCTTTCTTGTTTGCGAATGGTATTGTACGCTTTGCCGCTCCGCCCCTTTTCGCAATACTCTTGATAGACCTCCGTCACCGTCTTTCTGACCGTGGGCTTTGGCCTCCGGGAATTTTGTTCCGCTTCAATGGCAGCTTGCCGCGCTTTGATCGCCGCCCGTTTGGTTTTCAGAGGACAGCCGTTTTCGTCCTTGCTGCCCTGCTTTGATATGCGCTTTCCGTCACGGGTAAACGTGTAACGAAAAGCCCACAGCCCGCTTTCCAACTGGAATACTCCCGCGTCATTTTGCTTTCCCATGTTGTTGCCTCCCGAAAAATGTGTAATTTTCGGTGCAACTTTTATTCAAGTGTGTTATGTGAAAACTTGCACTTGTGCAACCGGGGAGATTAGCAACCAGCGTTGCCGTCACCAGCACCGCCCCGCACAATTTGTCTTGAAAAGTGTTGACTTTCTCAAAATACAGTGCTATAATGCGTAGCAACTACAAGCCGAGAACGGCGCTACCGCCGGTAAGATGGAGCTGGCTAAGATGGCCAAGGAGCAGGGTCTGGACGCCATCCATGACACCGTCCATGAGATGGCCCGCGACGAGGCCCGTCACGGCAAGGCTTTCAAGGGCCTGCTGGAGCGTTACTTCGGTTAATCTCTAATCTGTAAGAATTGAGGTTTTTACGATGAAGATCCGTATTAACAAGGACATCGTTGAGATCACTCCCGAGCACGCCGCGGAAAAGGCCGAGCTGGAGGCCCTCTGGGTCAAGATGGGCAACTGCACGGGCGGCAACAAGAACCTGGTTCCCCTGGGCGTATACGTCCCCAGTGAGAACAAGACCGCTACCTTCCGCATCGAGGGCCTGACCGAGGAAGAGGCCAACAAGGTCCCGGAGATCCGAGCGCCTTATGACACGGACGTCTATTGCGTGACCTGCAATAAGACCCAGCATGTCAAGGCCGGTGAGCCTATCCCCTTCTGCTGCGGGAAGCTGATGGAGATTCTGGACTAAACGCAAGTTAATAGTTTTAGCGGGGAACAGGGTGACCTGTTCCCTGCTCTTTTTGCCAGGCGAACTGCCGTGCCGGATCATACCCATCGGGAGAAAGAAGGTTTAATCATTCTGCCCATGCGGTGGCCGCAGTATGAGAAACCGCCTTCTGGAGATTGACACTCGCCCGATTCTGTACTATAATGGATAACATAAAGGGGGGATGTGGAATGAACAACGAAGAAAAGATCATTGAGATGCTTGGCGCTATGCAGGGCCAGATCACTGGTATGCAAGGCCAGATCACCAATATGCAGGGTCAGATCACCGGTATGCAGGGCGACATTCAGAAAATCAACGGCCGGCTGGACTCCATCGAGGGCCGACTGGATTCCATCGAGGGTCGGCTGGATACGGTGGAGGGTCGTTTAGATTCCATTGAGGGCCGGCTGGATACGGTGGAGGGCCGTTTAGATTCCATTGAGGGCCGGCTGGATACGGTGGAGGGCCGTTTAGATTCTATCGAAGGCCGGTTGGATGTGGTGGAAGAAAAGCTGGATGACTTGACGGAGGGTCAGGATGAAATTCGCACCAGCGTAAACGTTCTTATAGACTGGTCTGAAAGGGTCAGCTCCATAGATGCGCTCCATATTCCCAGAATTTGATCCCGCAGCCCGCTCCGCCGTCCAGGAGGAGCGGTATTTTTTAGCTGATTACATAAGGAGAGCTCGATATGAGAAAATGGATATATAAAGGCGGGACCTTGGCCGTATCACTGGTACTGCTGCTGACTATGGCTGGCTGCGGCGGGGATGTGGGGATCATCGGCGGAGAGGACGGACCCACGTCTATATACATCGGCGGCGAGGACCGCGGCGTTGAAATTGTCCTTGACGATCAGGCCGGCCTGCCGGAGGACGATGGATCTGCTGATTTCGCCGAGTCCGCTGACCCTGAGCCATCTGCCGATCCTGGTACTGCCGCCGGTGAGGAGGAGCTGCCTTACGAGGACGGGCTTCCAGAGGAAGACGGCGCGGCGCTGGACGAGGATGGTACATACAGCAGCGCGGAGGATGTATCGCTGTACCTGTACACCTTCGGCCATCTGCCGGATAATTTCATCACCAAGAACGAGGCGCGGGACCTGGGATGGTCCGGCGGGTCCGTGGAAAAATACGCGCCGGGGTACGCCATCGGCGGTGACCGGTTCGGCAACCGGGAGGGCGTGCTGCCGGACGGGCAGTACCACGAGTGCGACATCGACACCATCGGAGCCAGCAGCCGGGGTGCAAAGCGGCTGGTCTACTCTGACGACGGCCGGATCTACTACACAGAGGACCATTACGAGACCTTTACTTTGCTGTACGGGGAGGAATAAAGATGACCGAGACCGTGATCCTGGACGGCCAGAAAATGCTGAACCGGCGGGCCGTCCATGACCATCTGGCCGAACAGCTGCACCTGCCGGACTACTACGGCAGAAATCTGGACGCGCTGTATGATCTGCTCACTGAGCGGAATACCCCGTTGCGGCTGGTCGTACAGCACCGGGACGTTCTTCTGACCTGGCTGGGGGAGTACGGGACCGCGCTGTGTCAGACGCTGGAGGATGCGGACCGGGCAACCCCTAACCTGCAAGTCCTGTTCCCGCTGGATTAAGAGGCAAAAGAGAGGCGCACCCGTTTTCGATGCGGGTGCGCCATTATTTGTCAGCTTTTTCCGATAATCTTCTCCCCGCACTTGGGGCAGGTGATCTCGATCTTACCCTTCCCTGCCGGGACGCGGCAGATGGTTTTACAGTTCTTACAGGTGAAATACTTGTGCTCCTTGTCCAGACGCCGCTGCTGCGCGCCGGAGACGCGGTTCTTCACCGGATACCACCAGTTGAGGAATTTCGCGTTTTCCGCCCTCCGCTTACTGAGGTTTTTGGAGAATGCCCGGAACAGCACGACAGCCACCAGTACCAGGGAAAGGGCCTCCAGCACCATCCGGACCGCATAGATCCGGCCAAAGATGATCTGTATCACCCATATGATCAGATACACCGCCAGCAGCGCCATATTCAGCTGATCGGAGCCGTTGCGCCCATACATAAACCTCGCCAGAGCGCTGGATACTCGATAGAAGAAATTCCGCATAGACAGGACCTCGCTTCTCTCCGGAGGGTCCGCCCGATGAGAAAACAGGGGACGAACCACGCTTTTTACCCAGTATATCGGGCAAATATGAACAAGTAAAGAACGATCCTAATTTATTTTTTCACAAGCGGCTGGGGATGGAAAAAACTTCCTCGTATGATTTAATACTTTTGTAACAACTAACGCTGGTTTTCTTAATACCTTTGCCGTATCTTAATACCCGTAAGAGACAACAACTTCTTTTCATCCAATCTTCCAAACCATATGACAACAGCGAAGGGCGTGCTTCCCTTCGCTGTTGTCATTTTTGCGGCTCACGGTTTAAGTCACAAACTATCCCAGGAATGTTTATAATCTTTCCGAAGTTTCTTCATATTTCTGTCACAAATGCCATGTATCCTAGCACCATCAAAAGCGAATGCCCCCGGCGGGCATCCCAAAAGAGCCATTCCATAAGGAGGATCATTCTTATGTATAACGATTATAACAGCGATCAGAACAGAAGCGAGTACGAATATCACTACAGCTACCGCTCCGACAGCGACGGCTTCCAGCCCACCCGGACCCCCGCGCCCATCGCGCCGAAGAAGAAGGGCCGCGCCGGGAAGATCATCGCCGGCGTGCTCTGCGGGGCGCTCCTCGTTGGCGGCTCCTTCGGAGCCGGATGGTATCTCAACCGGGACAAAGACGATAGCCGGAGCAATGAAAGCCAGGTCATGGTCAGCGACCGTCCCCTGACCCAGGTGGACACCGTCAGCGTCACCGGAAACGAGAAGATGACCTTCTCCCAGATCTACGAGGCCAACAAGAACAGCTGCGTCAGCATCAACACCTCCGTCCTGGCGGGCTACAACTTCTTTGGACAGCCCGTTGAGACCCCCAGCTCCGGCAGCGGCTTTATCATCACCGCCGACGGCTATATCGCCACCAACTGCCACGTAGTCAGCGGCGCCACCAGCGTACAGGTCACCCTGAACAACGGCAAGACCTACACCGCCGAAGTGGTGGGCAGCGACGCGGACTACGACGTGGCCGTGCTGAAGGTGGACCCCGGCGAGGATACGCTGACCCCCGTGGTGCTGGGCTCCTCCGCCAACCTGAACGTGGGCGAGGACGTGTCCACCATCGGCAACCCCCTGGGTGAGCTGACCTTCTCCATGAGCCGGGGCATCGTCTCCTGTGTGGACCGGGAGATCAACCTCAACGGCACGCCCTTCAACATGATCCAGATCGACACCGCCATCAATCCCGGCAACTCCGGCGGCCCCCTCTTTAACAGCTACGGTGAGGTAGTCGGCATCGTCACCGCCAAGACCACCTCTGACGGCAACGGCAACGCCGCCGAGGGGTTGGGCTTCGCGATCCCCATCGACGACGTTTTGAATATGATCAAGGACATTATGGAGAACGGCCAGGTCACCAGCCATGCCTATATGGGCGTATCCGTGAGCAACGCCGCCCAGTATCCTGCGTCCGGCGTGCGCAGCGGCGCGTATGTGGGCGAGGTTGTGGAGGGCGGTCCCGCTGACCAGGCGGGGCTCCAGGTGGGCGACGTCATCACTATGCTGGGTACCACCACCATCACCTCCTACTCCGATCTGACCTCCGCCGTGGGCAGCAGCAAGACCTTCCAGGCCGGGGACACCGTCACCGTTACCTATGTCCGCGAAGGCAAGGTTTACACCACTGAGCTGACCTTCGGCAGCACCCTGGATAAGCCCCAGGAGGAGGAGACCGAGTCTCAGTCTGCCCAGCAGCCCGACGGCTATGATAGCTACGGCGGCTATGGCAACTCCTACGGCGGCAGTTACGGCGATTCCTATGACGGCTATGGCAATATGGAGGATTTCTTTAACCAGTTCTTCGGCGGCTACGGCCAGCGGGCATCCTGATCCCGCACATCTGATTTTGCTTACGAGCGTTTCTCTTTTCTTCCCCTTTCTCATTCTGTCCGAAAGGACGGGGCAGCGCCCGGAGTCTGATGACTCCGGGCGCTGTCTGTTATTCTCCGGCGGTGCTGTCTCCGCCGGCATCGGATGTTCCGCCGGACTCCTCGCAGGAAGAAACGGCGTCCTCCCCGCCGCTTTCGCTGTCGCTCCGGGAGGTCTTGTCCTCGTCCTTCAGGACGCTCTCGTGCTTCTTGGGGTGCTTTTTGGGCGTCCGCATGGCCATAGCCAGCTTGTAGCCGTCGGGATCGTTCATCATCAGGTACTGCTCGTCCTGGGGCGGGACCTTGTCGCCCCGCATGATCCGGGCCGCGATCTTATGGCACCGCTCCATGGTCTTCATCTGCTCACCCAGAGCGTCCGCCTCGCTGTCCTTCTCTTCGCCGTCCAGGATATCCCATATATACGTCTTCTTTTCCGTCTGCCGGTCCTGCTGGGCCAGGGCCGCGAGGCGCTGGCTCTGCGCGTCCAGCTGCTCTACGGCCTGCCGGACGGCCTCCTGGGCTGAGGACACACGGTCCGTCTGGGGCTGTATGCCGGGCGCGGAGGTTTCTCCGGTATCCTTTTTGGTCCCGTCCGGGCGGACGAGCTGTTCATTGCGTCTCAGACGGCTTTCAAAGGTGATTTCCATGGGCGTGCCTCCTGATCATGTTCTGTTACTGTATCTTTCGGCACATGTCCCATGGAAATTAAGGGGCAGGATCATTTACAGGGGATTCGCGTCGATCCATTTGGAGATCTTCTCGCCGATCTCCTTAATGCAGCCGGGGGCGTAGGGCAGCTTCATCTCCGCGCCCTCTACCAGCTCCTCAAAGGTCCTGGTGCCGCCCTGATCCACGAAGGCCAGGTATTTCTTCCATGCTTCCTCCCGGTTTTCCAGAGAGGTCAGCCAGAACTGGAAGGCCATGGTCTGGGCCATGCAGTAGTCGATATAGTAGAAGGGGTACATATAGATGTGCAGCTGCTGCTGCCAGCCCGCTCCCCGGCTGTAGAAGGGCAGATTGTCGAAGTCGATCCAGGGGCGGTACTTCTTCTCCAGCTCCAGCCAGACCTCGTTGCGCTGGGCGGGGGTCAGCTCGGGATTTTCGTACATCCGGTGCTGGAACTCGTCCACCATGCAGCCGTAGGGGATGAAAATCAGGCTGGATTCGCAGTGGCCGATCTCATACTTCCGGGTAACGGGGCCGAAGAACAACTCATGCCAGGGGGCGGTCAGGAACTCCATGGACATGGAGTGGGTCTCGCAGCCTTCCATGGTGGGGCTCATAAGGGCGGAGAGATACCCCTTCCGCGCGGCGCGGTAGAAGGCGAAGGCGTGGCCCGCCTCATGGGTCAGCACGTCCACGTCGCCGCTGGTTCCGTTGAAGTTGGAGAAAATGAACGGAGCCTGGTAGGCGGGGAAATCAGTGCAGTACCCGCCGGGAGCCTTGCCCTCCTTGCTGAGCACGTCCAGCAACTCGCCGTCGTAGAGGAAGTCGATGAATTCCTTCGTCTCCGCACTGAGCTCGTGGTACATCTTCCGCCCGGCGGCGAGGATGTCGTCCGGCGTACCCTGGGGATCGGCGTTGCCGTCGGGGAACATCAGGGCGTCGTCATAGAGCTTCATCGCCTCCACGCCGATGCGCTTTGCCTGATCCTTCTTTACCCGCGCCACCACGGGAACCATATCGGAAGCGATCTGCGCCCGGAAAGCGGCGCACTCCTTGGGGCCCCAGCAGTTGCGGCCCAGCCGGTCATAGCCCAGAGGGACATAATTTTCGTACCCCATGGCCTTGCCCTGGGCGGTGCGGTTCTTCACCAGCTTGTCGTAGAGCTCGTCCAGCTCCTTCTGGTGCTCGTCAAACCAGCGCGCCTTGGTCTCACAGGCGGCCTTGCGGACGGCACGGTCAGGGCTTTGCAGGAAGGGCCCCAGCTTGGGCAGGGGGATCGTCTCGCCCTCCCACTCCACGGCGGCGGAGGCGTAAAGACGCTGGTACTCGCTGGTCAGCTTGTTTTCCTCCTGCATCAGCTCCATGATTTCGGGCTTCATGCAGCGGATGGAGATTTCCAGGTTCTGAAAGAGGAGTTTTCCGAGCCGCTCCTCCAGCTGAGGACGGAAGGGGGAGTTAAGCAGGGCAAGTTCGATTTTTTGACTGATCTCCTGGAGCGCGGGGCTGATCTCGTCGAGGTAGTCGTTTTCTTTTTTATAGAACTCGTCCCTGGTATCGATTGAGTGGCGGACGTAGGCAACAGAGAAATTAGTAGAGATTTCCTTGTTTTCCGCCTCATAGGCGAGGTAGGCGGCGATTTGCTCCTCCGCCGTGGCGGCGGAGTGGATCTTTTCTAATGTCTCGTTGGCGGATTTTTTGATTTCTTCCAGATCAGGTCTGGTATAGGGCATTTCTGAAAATTTCATCGTTTTTCCTTTCTTTGCGCCCTTCGGGCGCAAGGGGGATTTTTCTTCCGTCAGCCCGGGGCTTACGCAGCCCCGGACCCTGCGCCTTCTTTTTGTGCGAACAAAAAGAAGGCAAAAAGTCGCTTAAACCTACGGTTTAAGAATCCCTTATTTTATTACGGGGGTTATTGTTTTTTTGCGCTGATCCTGTAGTCCGTCCGGTCTAAATCGGATTTGGTAGCGGTTTCGGCTGCGGTGGGTCTACTTTAGGATGTTGACTTGGTCCCTACCGTATTACGCGAGGGGAGCTCCCCGGGGTGCTGAGAAATAGATTGGTCCTCCTGGCGGTGGCCAGGTAGTAGGAATAGAAGCGGATCTTGCTGCTGGCTAACCTAGTGCGAACGGGTAGACGCAAGGCACCGAGCATGTGGGTAGACACCTCGGTAGAATCAAACCCGCCACGTCGTAGCGTCACTAAACACCCCCGTAATTCAGGAAGGTTCTTAGGAAACGTAGTTTCCTAAGCGCTCTTTTGTAACTTTTCGCGCGCGCGAAAAGTTAGCCCCTGTCCCCGCCCCGGCGAGGGGCGAATCTAAAATAAGATAAGAGCCGGAGCCGCCGCTACGCGGCGGCAAAAGGAGGAATACGATGTATGATATGAAAGCATTCTACGAGGCGCAGAGCGTCGCCGACGCGATCCGCCTCCGTTTAGAGCACCCCGAGGCCCAGATTCTCGCCGGCGGCACCGACGTGCTGGTACAAATGCGTGAGGGCAAGCGTGCCGGAAAAGAACTGATCTCCATCTACGGCATCGATGCCATCCGTGGCGTAGCCCTGGATAACGACGAAAACATCCGCATCGGCTCCCTTACCAGTTTCAGCCATATCACAAAAGACCCTCTCATCCAGAAATATATCAACGTCCTTGGCGAAGCCGTGGACATGGTAGGCGGCCCCCAGATCCGCAACGCCGGAACCATCGGCGGCAATACCTGCAACGGCGTGACAAGCGCCGACTCCGCCTCCACGCTGTTCGCCTGGGATGCCATTGTCGAGCTGACCGGCTCAGAGGGCGTGCGCCGCCTCCCCATCCAGCAGTTCTATATCTCCGCCGGAAAAGTGGACATCCACCCCGACGAGATCCAGACCGCCATTATCATCCCCAAGGCCAGCTATGAAAACTGCTTCGGCCACTATATCAAGTACGCCATGCGCAACGCCATGGACATTGCCACCACCGGCTGCTCGGTGAACGTAGTCCTCAGCGAGGACAAGAAAACCATCACCCGCGCCCGGATCGCCTATGGCGTGGCAGGCCCCATCCCCATGCGTGCCCCTTCCGCCGAGGCCGCTGCCAACGGAAATCCCTTGACAGCAGAGACGGTGGAAGCCTTTGGCGCCGCCGTGCTGTCGGACATCCATCCCCGCGACAGCTGGCGCGCCAGCAAGGCGTTCCGCGAGCATATCGCCGTGGAGCTGGCAAAGCGGGCCCTCACGGAATCCATCAGACTGGCAGGAGGTGAGCTGGCATGAACAATCAGTATAAATTGATTCGCTGCACCATCAACGGCAAGGAAGTGGAGCAGATGGTGGACGTGCGGGCGTCCCTGACGGACATGCTGCGCAATGATTTCCGTCTGACCAGCGTGAAGAAGGGCTGCGAGGTAGGCGAGTGCGGGGCCTGCAACGTCATCATTGACGGCGAGTGCTTCAACTCCTGCCTGTATCTGGCCGCCTGGGCGGACGGAAAGAACATCCGCACGCTGGAGGGCCTTCTGGGCCCCGGGGGCGAGCTGGCGGATATCCAGCAGGCGTTTATTGACGAAGCCGCCATCCAGTGCGGATTCTGCACCCCCGGCTTTATCATGACCGCTGTGGAGATCCTGGAGAGCGGGAAGGAATACACCGACGCCGAACTGCGCAAGCTCCTCTCCGGCCACCTGTGCCGCTGCACAGGATATGAAAATATCCTGCGGGCGGTGAAAAAGACCATGCTCAAGCGGCTCGGCAAGGCATAGAAAAATTTCCCGCCTGCCCTTGCAATTCCCGCAAATATTTAGTATCATGAGCAAGAGGAGAAATTTTCTACTATAGCCCCTGCGGCTTCCGCAGCCGCAGGGGGTTTTCCTATCGAACAGCAGTGAAAGGAGCGCCCCTATGCAGACTATCAGAAACAGCGCTATGACCGTGACCATCGACGAGCTGGGCGCACAGCTCATGTCCATCACCGCCGCCGACGGCACAGAATACCTCTGGAACGGCGATCCCGCCTACTGGACGGGCCGCGCCCCCATCCTGTTCCCCTACGTGGGCCGTCTCACCAATGAGCGGTATACATACGGCGGCAAGGAGTACCAGATGGGCCGCCACGGCTTTGCCAAGCTGACGGAGTTCACCGTCGTGAACACCGGCAGGGACCATATCACCCTGCACATCGAGGACACCGCAGAGACCCGGAAAATCTACCCCTTCGCCTTCCACTTTGACGTGTCCTATGTCCTGGAGGGCAATACCCTGGTGGTGGTCTACGCCACGGAAAACATGGATAAAAAGACCATGTTCTTCGGCTTAGGCGGCCACCCCGGCTTCCGGGTGCCCCTGGAGGAGGGAAAGGAGTTCACCGACTACCGCCTGACCTTCGCCGAGCCCTGCCAGCCCTGGCAGGTGCTCATGAGCGACGCCTGTATGATCAGCGGCCACGAGGCCCCCTATCCCCTGGTCAACGGCGTAGACCTGCCCCTGCGCCACGATCTCTTTAACCGCGACGCGATCATCTTAAAGAATTTTACCCGTCGGCTCACCCTCTCCGCCGGAGAGGGCACCAGGGGCATCACCCTGGATTGCCCCAAGATGCGCTATATGGGCGTCTGGCACATGCCGAAGACCGACGCGCCCTACGTCTGCCTGGAGCCCTGGGTCAGTCTGCCCTCCCGTGAGGGCGTGGTGGAGGATCTGAGCCAGCAGTTCGATCTGATCTCGCTGGCACCCCGCCAGCGGTATGAAAATCGCTGGACGGTTACTATCTTCTGATCCTGTATTTGAATATGGACTGGCTGTTTGAAATTGATAATAATATCTGTGATTTGAGAGTAGCAGGAATACTGATTAAAGACAACAAAATTGTAGTTCAAAGAGATAGAAACGGGAGCGAATATGCGATACCGGGCGGTCATGTCAGAATAGGAGAAACCACCGAAGAAGCGCTTATTCGTGAGTACAGAGAAGAGACCGGCGCAGATGTAAAATGTGAACGATTATTATGGACAGAAGAGTGTTTTTGGGAATGGAACGGAAAGAGAGCGCACAATATTTGCTTTTATTATCTGATTCATTTGTGTGAAGGAGCGATTATTCCAGATAAAAATGAATTTTTGCCCCATAAAGATAACAGCAATGTTGTAATAGGCTGGATGCCGCTGAAAAATATTGAGGACATAATCATATATCCTAAATTTTTGAAAACGGAAATTCATAATTTTGAAGAATGTCCTAAACATTTTATCAGCAAAGAATAGAGCGCTTATAAGACTTTTCCATATATTATGCAAATCTCTATGTGATCTTAATCTCTCCTATCGTTGACATTTTCCGCATCTTCCAGTATAATGAATCCACCAAAGCCGCCGGAGCGTGCTCCGGCGGCTTTTTGTTTTACAAAGGAGGAACCATCCTATGTCACTGATAGAAAACCTGCTGGGCCACACCCTCATCGGCCCCGACGACACCTGGGGCTTGCTGGGCGTGATGTGCGTCTCGGTTGCCCTATCCATCTATCTGGAGCAGAAATACAAGTGGGCGGCGAAAATATCCGGGTCCATCATCGCCCTGCTCCTGGCCATGGTCATGGCCAATATCGGCGTCATCCCCATCAGCAGCGTGCTCTATGACGACATCGTCTGGGGCGTGATCGTGCCCATGGGCATCCCCCTGCTGCTGCTCCAGTGCAACCTGAAAAAGATCTGGCGGGAGGCCGGGAAGATGCTGAGCATCTTCCTCATCGGCGCGGTGGGCACCACAGTGGGCGCGTTCCTGGCCTATCATGTCCTTCGCGGCGCTTACGTCGCCACCGGCGGACAGGCCCGTGACCTGGCGGCGGTGGCCTCCATGATGACCGGCTCCTATATCGGCGGCGGCGTGAACTTCTCTGCCATGGCCATGCAGCACGGCATGAAGGGCACCACCGTCGCCGCCGCGGCCACAGTGGCGGACAACCTGCTGATGGCCCTGTACTTCTTTGTCCTCATTGCCTTCGCCGGGATGCGCTTTTTCCGCGCGAAATTCACCCACCCCCACATCGACGAGGTNGAGCGGGGCGCGNACCTCAACGCGGCCCGGACCCAGGCCGCCGCNTTCTGGAACCGCAAGGATATCTCCCTGAAGGACGTGGCAATGAACATCGCTTTCGCNGTGGTNGTGGTGTGGGCGTCCAACCTGGTNGCCGGGATCTTCAGCCCGTTCGCTTCGGAGGGCGTNGTCACCACCTTCCAGGAGGGNCTTCTGGACTTCGTGGGCAAATTCCTGGGCAGNCAGTACGTGTGGATCACCACGATCTCCGTCATCGTGGCAACCTTCTTCTCCGATACGGCGGAGAAAATGCACGGCTCCCANGAGATNGGCACCTATCTGATCTACCTCTTNCTNTTNGTCATCGGCGTGCCCGCCAACATCTACACGGTGCTGACCGAGGCCCCGCTGTTCCTGGTGCTGACGTTCCTGATGGTCGTGGTGAATATGCTGTTCTGCTTCATCGGGGCGAAGGTGCTGAAATTTGACCTTGAGGACGCCATCATCGCTTCCAACGCCAACATCGGCGGCCCCACCACCGCCGCCGGTATGGCGGTATCCCAGGGCTGGTCCAGGCTGGTAGGCCCCGCCATGCTGGTGGGCGTGCTGGGCTACGTCATCGGCAACTACGCCGGTACGATTATGGGTATTATCTTAGGCGCATAAAAATTCCCCCGTACACAAAGGGTGTACGGGGGAATTTTTACGTCCCGGCAATGGGCCCCACCTCCGCGCCGGTGTAGTACCACTCCAGGATCTCCCGATAGGTCATCCCGTCGGCGGCCATAACGTTGGCCCCGTACTGGCTCATNCCCACCCCATGTCCGTACCCGGCCACGGAAAACGTCACCTGCTCAGCCCCGAAGGAAATAGTAAAGCAGGCGCTGCGCAGCTCCAGGATGGTCCTGAGCTGGTTGCCCCCCACCTCCACACCGCCCACACTGAGGCTGGTGACCGTGCCGTTGGGCTGCTGCTGGATGTTGGTGAACCAGTTGGAGGGACTGCCCTCCAGCTTAGCGTCCGGCAGTGCGTCCAGCAGCTTCTCCCGCAGCCGNGAGGGAGAGAAGGAGGCNGTGGAGCGGAAATTAGGCACAGTCTCCTCGTTCTCAGGCGTCTCCACACTTTGCAGATAAGGCANACTGGAGCTCCAGACGTCCGCCGCATCCTGTGTGGCCCCGGAGGAGGAGGAGTGGAACACGGCCAGCACCGGCGCACCACCATAAAGAATGCACTCCCCATCAGTCTCTGTGACGGCCCGGCGGATCTTCTCCTCGTACATCTCCGCCTCATCGCCCCACTCGGCGGCAGCGTCCTCCTGGCTCTTGTAGGCCTGACAGCAAGTGATGTCGTCGCAGGCGTCCGCCTGGGGGTGGTTGGGGCTGCCGCCCCCGGCGATCTTATGCAATATGTACGTCCGCGCGGCCACAGCCTGGGCTTTGAGGGCCTCCTCCTCGAAGGAGGCGGGCATCTCCGCCCGCACCACGCCGAAAAGGTAGGTTTCCATATCCATGGACTGGAGGGTGTCTCCCATGAGGACATTCAGCGGCGTGGACTTGTCCACCCCGGTCTTAGGCTTTTCCGGCTCAGGCTCCGGTTCGGGTTCGGGGTCAGGCTCCGGGTCCTCCACCAGGGGGAGGTCNGGGTCCAGNGGNCTGGTCTCCACTGGGGGNCCCCCCCAGACCCATGGGAGAAAAAANAGGAGAAATATCANAANNACTGACAGAATGATATATTTTTTCATGGGAGCACCGCCTTCTTTCTATCACAGGATATGATTTGCTTGTCCAAAAAATGAATGACAAATCAAAAAACACGTGGTATACTATATTGCACCGCCCGCCGTAGGCGGCGGTGCCGGNTTTAATCNGCGGCCCTGCGGGCCGCAACCGCTTTTNNTTTGCCGCCGCTGCGCGGCGGCAGGGCAGTTGGTTCTCCACCTGGCCCGGGAGCTATCCGCCCCCGGACCCCGGACCTACTTTTCCCCCACGGGAAAAGTAGGCAAAAGCGTGCCAGAACCTACGGTTCTGGACTCCCTTGACGGGGCGGCACATTCGTGCCGCTTCCCTATACGAGGGAGTTTCCTCAGATTGGGTGCAAATTATGGAAATCCAGCCACTGAGTTGGAATCCGTAATCTTTAGCTTGGTGGTCGAACGACTCCGGCTGACGCCCTGTTAATGATGACTGCCTCCCAGTTACGCATCGCCGGGAGT
>JAAVHD010000062.1 GCA_014799915.1 Oscillibacter sp. | reverse complement strand
TTGGTAAGGATGAGGTCACCAGTTCAAATCTGGTCAGCAGCTCCAAAATCTCTCTGAAACTGGTTGGTTTCGTGGAGATTTTTCTTGTTTAGATAACTTTTTAGATAAGTTAATTTTTGCGGTTTTTTGTTGACCCACACCGTGACCCACAATAGGATGAACCACGACGGAGGGGAGAGGTCCGGATACGAACCTCTCCCCTCTTTTGACTGATATTTTTTTCTTTTATTTTGCTACATGACCTGGGCCATGAAATTCCCCATGGTTTCTGCTGCCTGATTCTGGACCTGACGAGTGGCGTGAGTGTAGGTGCGGAGGGTGAAGCCTGCATCGTAGTGACCCAGCATGCTGCTGACGGTTTTCACGTCTACGCCGTTCTGGAGGGCTACTGTGGCGAAGGTGTGCCTGAGGCCATGGAGAGGAATGTGATCCAGATCGGCATCCTTGAGAATCTTCTCATGGAGCTTTGCTACGGAGTCAGGATGGTACATTTCTCCGGTGGCTGGAGAAGGGAACATGTACTGGTTATTGGGGTGCTTATTGTGTTCCTGGATCAGGAGGTCTACCGCAGATACACGGAACCAACCAGGACTTGCATATTGTACTCTTTTCTGCTATTATATTTTTATATAGTGATATCTAAAATAGATATCATCGCATGTAAGAAGCTCTTGCGAGGAGAGATTTCTCCATAGCACAAGTGAACAGAAGATATTCGCAAGGGGGTGCCCCCTTGCGCCCATAGGAACCGATAGACACAAAGCCATGCGGCTATTCGCTTGATATTTTTATATAATAATAAAATAATAAGTA
Source organism: Oscillibacter sp. (assembly GCA_014799915.1). Lineage (GTDB taxonomy): Bacteria > Bacillota > Clostridia > Oscillospirales > Oscillospiraceae > Pelethomonas. The sequence goes on along the minus strand of JAAVHD010000062.1, from coordinate 67,724 downwards.
GAAAAGATGTCGAAGATGGAAAAGGGTTTTGAACGATGGAAGGGACTGGGCCGCGTCCAGGCGGTCGTAAAAGAAATTCTCGCTCTTGAGCGGAGCATGAGCGTCCTGAGCGATACCGCCCTGCGGCGGAAAACGCAGGAGTTCAAGGACCGCTTGGGCAGAGGCGAGACGCTGGACGGACTTCTCCCCGAGGCGTTTGCCGTTGTGCGGGAGGCGGCGAAGCGCGTGCTCGGCATGGAGCATTTTCCGGTGCAGCTGGCCGGAGGCATTGTCCTGCACCAGGGGAATATTGCCGAGATGCGCACCGGAGAGGGGAAAACCCTGGTAGCCACCCTGCCGTCCTATCTCAACGCCCTGACGGGCGAGGGAGTCCATGTGGTCACGGTCAACGACTACCTCGCGCAGCGGGACCAGGAGCAGATGGGGCGGGTCCACGAGTTCCTGGGCCTCACAACCGGCGTTGTGCTGGGCGGCATGAAGGGCCCGGAGCGCCGGGCCGCCTATGCCTGTGACATTACATATGTGACAAACCATGAGCTGGGCTTTGATTACCTGCGGGACAACATGGCCCTCAGCCTGGACCAGGTGGTTCAAAGGGGCCTTTCCTACGCGATTATCGACGAGGTGGACTCCATCCTGATCGACGAGGCGCGCACGCCCCTCATTATCTCCGGCGAGAGCAGCCGTCCCAACAAGATTTATGAGGCCTGCGATTTTCTGGCCCGGAAGATGACCCGGGGAGCGGACCCGAAAGACCTGTCTGTACTGGAAATCATCTCCGGTGTGGAGCAGCAGGAGAGCGGCGACTATGGGGTCGATGAGAAAGAACGCCGGGTGGTGCTGACAGCCGCCGGCGTGGAAAAGGTGGAGCGCTTTTTCCGCCTGAAGAATCTGGCGGACTCGGAAAACGTGGAGATCCAGCGGCATATGAACCTGGCGCTCCGGGCGAACTACCTGATGGAGCGGGACCGGGATTATGTGGTCCGGGATGGGAAGATCCTGATCGTGGACAGCTTTACCGGACGGACCATGCCGAGCCGGCGGTACTCCGACGGCCTGCATCAGGCCATCGAGGCCAAGGAGCAGGTGAAGATCCAGAAGGAGAGCCGTACCGTGGCCACCATCACCTATCAGAGCTTTTTCAACAAGTACCGGAAGAAATCCGGCATGACCGGCACGGGTAAGACGGAGGAGGAAGAGTTCCAGAAGATTTACGGCATAGATATTATCGTGATCCCGACGAACCGCGCCATACTCCGGCGCGACCAGCAGGATATCCTCTACCGGACCCGGGAAGAGAAGCTGGACGCGGTGTGCGACGCCGTGGTCCAGGGCGCCGGGGAGGGCAGGCCGGTGCTTGTCGGGACCACCAGCGTCAGCGCCTCGGAGGAGCTGAGCCGCCGCCTTGAGGATCGCGGGATACCGCACAGTGTCCTCAACGCGAAGCAGCACGAGCGAGAGGCCGCCATCGTGGCCCAGGCGGGCCGGGCCGGAACGGTGACCATCGCCACCAATATGGCCGGACGGGGAACGGATATCAAGCTGGACAGCGACGCTCTCGCCGCGGGCGGCCTGCTGGTGATCGGCACGGAGCGTCACGACTCCCGGCGTGTGGACAATCAGCTCCGGGGCCGGTCCGGACGGCAGGGAGACCCGGGGGAGTCCCGCTTTTACCTCTCCCTGGAGGACGACCTGGTGCGCCTTTTCGGTCGGAAGCGGATGTTCTCCGCTTTTGACTCCCTGGGCCTGCGTAGAAGCCAGGGCGTGGTCAACACCGCGCTGTCGAAGGCCGTGGAGCAGGCGCAGAAGCGCCTGGAGGCGGACCATTTTGCCATGCGGACCCGCTTGCTGGAGTACGACTATGTGATCAACGCGCAGAGGGAGGTCATCTACCGCCAGCGGAGGCAGGTCCTGGAGGCAAAGGACATCCGCGGGATCATCCGGAAGATGCTGGAGAGTGCGGCGGAGGACCCGAAGGAGCTGGCGGCGGCGGAAGAGCTTGAACGCGCCCTGTCGGAGGAGACGGAGCGGACCATCCTCCTGAAGGCGGTGGACCAGCAGTGGATGAACCATATCGATGACCTTGCGCAGCTGCGGGAAGGCGTGGGCCTCATCGGCTACGCCCGGAAGAACCCGGTGGCGGAGTACCGCCAGGCCGCTTCCCAGCTCTTTGAGCGGATGAATGAGCGGATACGCCGGGGGGTGCTTTCCGCTGTCCTCGCTCCGGCGGAGAAGGGGGACGAATGACGGACGGAACGACTTTGCGGGTGACCATGCTGGGCGGCTTTGCGCTGCAATACGGGCCGGAGCCGGTGCGCCTGAAAAAGCGGCAGAACGCCAAGCCGGTCCGGCTACTGCAAATGCTGATTTACAGACGGGCGTCCGGCATCTCCAGGCAGGGGCTGATAGACGCCCTCTATGGAGCGGAGACGGGCGTTGATACCGCCAACAACTTAAACGCCACGGTTTCCCAGCTGCGCCGCCTGCTGCGGGACACCATCCTGCCGGAGGAGAACTATATCTGCACGGAGGTCGACCGCTACCGGTTTCAGAGCTCCTTCCCCGTGCTGGCGGACACGGAGGAGGTCCTGATTCTGAGGCAGAAGGCCTCGGAGGCGGCGGGCGAGGAGCGTATGGGACTGCTGCAGCGTCTCTGCGCACTCTACCGGGGACGGTTTCTCCCCGAGCTGGATGGGGAGAGCTGGGTCGAAACAGCCCGGAGCTACTACCAGAGGATCTATCAGGAGAGCCTGGATGAACTGTGCCGCATGTTATGGGAGAGGCGGGAGTACCAGACGGTCCTGCGCCTTACGGACTATGCGGCCACACTGTTCCCCTTTGAGGAGTGGCAGGCCTGGCAGTATGAGTGCCTGTTGGCCCAAGGACGCATGAAAGATGCGCAGGAGTTGTACCGCGAGGTGGAAAAGCTGTATCTCAATGAGCTCGCCGCTCCGCCGCCGGAGCGGATGCTCCAGCGGATCAGGACCTCCGCCGGTGACAGCCTGCTGGAAGAACACAGCGTCCGGACGATCCGGGACCGGTTGGACGAGGCCGGCCGGGAGGGGCCCTACTGCCTGCCGTTTCCCAGCTTTCTGGACGCATACCAGCTGATCAGCCGCATGAGCGGGGCCGCGGGGCAGCCGGTCAGCCTGATGCTGTGTACGCTGCGGGGCAGCGATAGCCGCTCCCGACCGGACCGGGAGCTGTTCCGCGCCGCCATGGAACAGCTGGAGGCGGCCCTGTGCCAGACGCTGCGCCAGGAGGACGCCTTCACCCGCTATTCCCGGAGCCAGTACCTCCTGGTCCTGATCGGCATGGAGGAGGCGGCCTGCGGCACGATCTCCCGGCGGGTGTCTGAGCAGTTCCGCCGTACTGCCGGCGGCCAGAGGCTTGTTCTGGACTGTCAGGCCGTATCTTCTGAATATGTACAGGGATTCGGAGGAAGCGGACAGGTGAAAAGCTGATCCGGCAGCGTCGGCGAATCCCTCCGGGGCCACTGAAATTTTTGAAAAAAACAGCACATTTTAAGGGCCTTTTTAAGCGGGATGTGCTATCATGATACTATAAAATTGAGCGTATTGCTGCATTTGCGCAGAGTGAGGAGGTGTGATCATCGTATGAAACAAGACGAACGGCGGATGTTTGAACGGAGAGTTTATCGCCCCGAAGGGATCGCGGTGGTGTGCGATACCCAGCGTGTGCTCTACGTGGGCGTGCGGGATATCAGTCCGGGCGGCGTGGGGATCACCCTGACGGCGGACGCGCCGTATTTGCTGGGGGAGGACCTCATTTTGGTTGCGGACACAATGATCATGTATGCGAACGTGGTCCGGCAGTTCAGGCAGGAGGACGGCACATGGCGTGCCGGGCTGGCGGCAAAGAAGTTTACTACGGAGGTACTGCTGTACTTATTTGACAGCATCGAGCTGAAATCTAAGGAGGAAAGTTGCGATGAAGAATGACGATTTCAACGGCAGAAAAGTAATCAACTCCATCGGCATCGGCATTATGGCGTTTCTGGCTTCCGGCGGTCCTCTGCTTCAGACGGCGATAGCGGTCAACGAGATCGAAGAGGCCCCGGATACCGAAACCCTGGCCGAGGATACCGGTCTGGCTGTGGCCAGCGGCGTAGAGGCGGTCATCGAAGAAGCGAAGGACGGACTCGGCGAAAACGCCGGGACCATCAACGTTGCTCTGGACAGCGCCGTCAGTGCGGTGAGGGACGCCCAGACCAGCGTCGAGGGCATGAACGAGGCCCTGGAGGGCTATGCGTATGCCGTGGAGGAGGGCAGGGAGCGCAGCAACGCGGTCCTGAACGTGGACGACGCCAACAGCGCCGCTCAGGACGCCGTCCATGCCGCGCAGGATGCTCTGAACAGCGCCAGCAGCGCCGCCGGCGCCAATGAGTCCGCCCAGCAGACCGTACATGACAGTCAGGACGCGGCGAATGCTGCCCAGGCCGACGCCCAGACCCGCGCAGAGACTGCGCAGGCCGCTCTGAACGCGGCCAACGCCGCCCTTGCGAACGCCCGGAAAGAGGCCGGCAGCGCCGCGCTTTCCCTGGGTTATCTGGCCGAGCAGAAGGATAAGGCGCAGGCCGCCTACGAGGCCGCCCAGAAAGCTTTGGAGGATGCGCAGGCGAATCTGGATGCGACGGCTGAGGGAACCGACGCCGCCAAGGCCATTGCCAATGCCCAGGAGGCCGTGGACGAGGCCCAGGCCGCGCTGGACGCCGCGCAGGATGCCTATGATGAGGCCGCGCTGGAAGACGCCATGCTGAAAGAGGCCAATGCGGAGAAAGAGCGGCTGGAGGGAGAGCTGAAGGTGCTGGAAGCTGCTGAGGAGGCGGCAAAGAAGGCTCTGCAGGAGGCGGAGCAGGCCCAGACTGAGGCTGAGGAGGAAGCTGCCAGGGCCGAGAAGGAGCTGGAGAGGGCCCAGGCGGCCAAGGACAGGGCTGACGGCAGGCTTAACGAGGCGATCGCGGCCGTGGGCGAGCGGGCCGGGGCCCTGATGGATGCCGCCGCCAATGTGGCGGGCAAGACCAGCGAGATCGCCGCGAAGGCCGAGGCCATCAGTGAGCTGGAGGCCGCCCTGGCCGGGTTCGAGGCCGTTAAAACCGAGAGGCTGGAGAGCCTCAACACCGCTGACGCTGTCATGGGGAGTGTAAAGGCTGCCTATGACAAGGTGGTGTCCGCTATTGATGAGCTGGCCGAGATGACCAGGCAGGCCGAGATCAACGAAGAAGCGTACAACGCCATGGTGGCGGAGTACAACGCCGCTTACGCTGTCTACCGGGAGGCCGTCCAGGCCGCCGGAGAGGCGGAGGGGCTCCTGGCCGAGGCCAACAGCGCCGTGCAGAGAGCGATCGCGGCAGCGAACAAAGCCTTCACCTGCCGGAGCGGCGGGGAGGAGAACGCCCCCGGCGGTAATACCGCCGCCGATTCCGATGTAACTGACATCGAAGATTAGGAAACGCCTTTGGTGAACCAGCTTCCGATGGCGGATGTGGGGCCGGACAGCTGGCACTATGATGCCATGAGTTCGCTGTAAACAGGTTCGCTGCCAACTACGATATCGTCATCACGCTGTACCGCTGTTCCGGGAACCCCGAGGTCACCGGCGAGAGGAAAAGAATCCGCAGGCTCCATGACAAGTCAGTCATGGAGCCTGCGGATTATCACATAGCACCCCTTCGGACATAAAATGCAGCCCGTCCCGCGCCTTACTTCACAAGTGCACCAGAATCTACCAGCTGCTTGATCGCGGCCTCGACAGAGAAATACGGGTCAACTCTATTTCTCCCGGATGGGAATACAAAAATTGCCGTACAGATCACCCAGGCTACAGAGAAATATTGCGGTGTAACGCCGGGCAGGGCTTAAACGACCCCCGCTTTTCGAACTTTTTATCGAAAAGCGGGGTTTGTCTCATTTCCTTCAGTTCCTTCCGAAAAAAGTCCTTGACAGATTTGGGAAACTATGATAGGTTAATGTCAAATTGCATACCATGCCAGCCGCAGCCGCTTCGAGCGGCACACGGAATAGGGTGAAATTCCCTGCGAGTCGGTCACTGTGAAGCCTCCTGTGAGAGGATAAGTCAGATACGTGGCGGCTGGCCGCATTCTGCCGAAACCGGAAGTGCGCTTCTTTTTCGGCCTCGCCATATCGTTTGGTGGGGCCGTGTGCGTTCCGCGCCTTTTTCGGCCCGGGACGCTTTCTTTTTGCGGTAGCCCGGTTACCCTCGTGTTTCCACCGGGCGGATGGGGCCGCGCCGGGAAACAATATCTGCTTTCTCTCATACCGGCCTGTATACCCAAAGGTCCGTCCGGACCCCAGACTCATCCGAACGGGCCTTTGGCCCCGCCGGCAGGGAGGAGAAAATCAACACATGACTGGGAGGAATTGTACACATGAAAAAATGGAAGAAACTGACGGCGCTGCTGCTGGCAATGGTCATGGTCCTGGGCCTGACAGGGACCGCCTTTGCTGAGGAAACGGAGTATACCGACGTACCCGACTGGGCGAAGGAATACGTGGACGCCGTCACTGAGGCCGACCTCATCGACGGCAAGACTGCCACCACCTTTGCCCCCGGCGAGAACATGACCCGCGCGGACCTGGTGGAGGCGCTTTACCGGCTGGCCGGCAAGCCCGCTGTCAGCGGCGAGAATCCCTTTACCGATGTGGATGACAACGCCGCTTACAAAAACGCTGTGATCTGGGCCAGCCAGCAGGGCATCGTGGGCGGCAAGGACACTGCCGGCACGGTATTCGATCCCACCGGCGACGTCAAGCGCCAGGAGATCGCCAAGATCCTCAACATCTTCGCCGCCAAGCAGATGAAGAAAGATTCCCTGACCAACCGCATTGACGAGCTGTCCGGCTATCCCGACGCCGCCGACGTGGCGTCCTGGGCCAAGGAGTACATGAACTGGGCTGTTGCCAGCGAGTTCATCACCGGCACCACCGGCAATAAGCTGGACCCCAAGGGTACTGCTACCCGCGCCCAGGTGGCCGCCATCATCTGCCGTTACATCGATGATAACTCCACCGGCGACGCCTCCAAGGACAAGCCCCGCAATGGGGACAACATCGGCGAGAACGAGCTGCTGGTTGTCAGCTTCGGCACCAGCTACAACGACAACCGTGTCGCCACTATCGGGGCCATTGAGAACGCGCTGGAGAAAGCGTTCCCCGACTACTCCGTCCGCCGGGGCTTTACCGCCAACATCATTATTGAGCACGTCAACCGCCGGGACGGCGAGGTCATTGACGATGTGAAGGAGGCGCTGGACCGCGCCGTGAAGAACGGTGTGAAGAACCTGCTGGTCCAGCCCACTCACCTGATGAACGGCTATGAGTATGGCGACCTGCGCAATCTGCTGGAGAAGAAATACGCGGACAAGTTTGAGACCATCAAGATCGGCGCGCCCCTGCTGACCAGCGACGAGGATTTCAAAATCGTGGCTGAGGCTATGGTGAGCGCCACTGCCAGCGCTGTCACGGACGACAAGACCGCCGTCTGCTACATGGGCCACGGCACCACCGCCGAGTCCAACAGCATTTACACCAAAATGCAGCAGATTCTGAAGGATGCCGGGCATGACAACTACTTCATCGGCACCGTGGAAGCCGCGCCTACAGCGGAGGATCTGGTGGAGATGGTGAAAGAGGGCGGCTATGAGAAGGTCATCCTGCGCCCCATGATGATTGTCGCCGGTGACCACGCCAACAACGATATGGCCGACGAAAACGATGAGGAGTCCTGGTACTCTGTGTTCTTCGCCGCCGGTTTCAGCGTCGAATGCCAGATCAACGGCCTGGGTGAAATTGGGGCCGTCCAGCAGCTGCTGGTGGAGCACGCCAAGAATGCCAGACCTCTGAACGACACCGGCATCACCAGCCAGCCCAATCCTGAGAATCCTGACAACGAGGAGCTGGAGAATGAGGCCGAGGCCCCCGCTAAGACGGAGGCTCTGGCTGACGGCGTTTACACCATTGAGGTGGAGTGCGAGCAGTCCATGTTCAGGATCGACAGCTGTGAGCTGACCGTGAAGGACGGCGAAATGACCGCCGCGCTGACCCTGGGCAGCACCAGCTTCGATAAGATGTTCGCCGGCACGGCAAACGCCGCCAAGCTGGCCCAGGAGGGTGTGGTGGACGCTGTGGAGGCCGATGGCAAGACGACTTTTGCCCTGACGGTTGCCGCGCTGGATCAGGCGCTGGATTATGCCGCCCACAGCGTAAAAAATGATACGTGGTATGACCGCACCCTGACCTTCGTCTCCGAGACCGCTGTGGCAAAGTAAGCCGCACAGAGTTTATGCGCCGCAGAGCTTTTCTCTGCGGCGCTCCTTTAGGAGGGACCCATTCATGAAATATACGAGAAAGCAGATGTTCGCTCTGTTGGCCGCACTGGCGATGATCCTGCTGGCCGGGTGCGGCGGCGGTCAGGATGATGATATTCAGAAGTCCGATGCGCCCACCCCTACTGAGGAGGTTACCCCTGTCCAGTCTGACACGGTTCAGCCTGAGGCCCCGCCCCCTGTGGAAACCCAGTCCGAAGTTCAGGAACCGGCAGACGATCAGCAGCCGGAGAGCGAGCCCGCGGAAATCCTGCCGGAGGAATCCCCGGAGGCGGAGCCCGCCGCCGAGGCTGACCCGGAACCGGTTCCCGAGCCGGAGCCTGCCCCTGAACCCGCGCCGGAACCGGAGCCTGCGGAAACCGTTCCGGAGGACGGGGCCTACACCGCCTCCGTCACGCTGGAGGGCGGCAGCGGCCGGGCCACGGTGGAGTCCCCCGCCGCACTCCGCTGTGAGGGCGGAAAGTTCTACGCCACTATCGTCTGGAGCAGTCCTAATTATGACTACATGAAGGTGGATGGGGAGAAGTATCTCCCGACTAACACCGAGGGAAACTCCACTTTTGAGATCCCCGTTGCCGCCTTTGACCGGAAGCTGGACGTCATCGCCGATACTGTGGCCATGAGCGAACCCCACGAGGTGGAATATACCCTGACTTTTGACTCCGCCACCCTGCAAAGGCAGTAAGGAGGCCCCTATGAAGCGTTGGAAAACAGCAGTCCTCCTGCTGGTGCTGCTTCTGTGCGCCTGCGGAGGGACACAGGCCGCGCCGGATGTGTCCGACCCGGCGGAGCCGCCTGCGCAGGCAGAGGTCCCGGCACTCTCTTGGGAGGATCTGGCCTGGGACGAACATCTGGAGCTGGACTATGCCCAGAGCTTTGCCGTGGACTACGCACAGGAGGGCTTTGCCCGCATTACGATCGACAACATCGTCCATCTGCTGGTCCCGGAAGGAGCTGAGCCCCCGGCGGACACGCCGGAGGGCGTGGTGATCCTGCGCCAGCCCCTGCAAAACATCTACTTACAGGCTACCGCCGCCATGGACTGCTTTCGGCAGTTGGACGCCATCGACGCTATTACCATGTCCGGCACCCAGGCGGAGAGCTGGTACATTCCGGAGGCCCGTCAGGCTATGGAGGACGGGTGGATCATCTACGCCGGGAAGTACAGCGCCCCGGACTATGAGCTGATCGTGTCCGAGGGCTGTGACTTGGCGCTGGAGTCCACCATGATCTACCATAACCCGGAGGTCAAGGAGCAGTTGGAACGGCTGGGTATCCCGGTACTGGTGGAGCGATCCAGCTATGAGAGCCATCCGCTGGGGCGCATGGAATGGATCAAGCTTTACGGCGTTCTTCTGGATAAAGAGGATGAGGCGGAAGCCTATTTCGACCGCCAGATCGAGCAGCTCGCTCCCNTCCTGGAGCAGGAGAATACCGGCAAGACNGTGGCTTTNTTCTCTGTGACTTCCAACGGGTCCGTAACGGTACGGAAGTCCGGGGACTATATCGCCAAGGCCATCGACCTGGCGGGNGGGGTGTACGTGTTCCCGGANCTGGCGGTGGATGAGAANGCNCTGTCCACCATGAACATNCAGATGGAGACCTTTTANGACACCGCNAANGANGCGGATGTATTGATCTANAACAGCACCATTGAGGCTGATCTGGAGACCATCGACCAGCTGATCGCCAAGAGCGCCCCGCTGGCGGATTTCAAGGCGGTGCAGANCGGCGACGTGTGGTGTACCGGCAAGAGCATGTTCCAGGAATCCCAGTCGGTGGGCGAGATGATCCTGGACATCCACGCCATTCTGGCCGGGGAGGACGCGGGGGAACTGACCTATCTGTACCGCTTGCGCTGACGGGAGGACAAGATGAAAAACACCAGGTTCCTTCGATACGGTCTCTGCTTTGCTTTTCTGATTGCGCTGACGGCGGCGCTGCTGGTGTGGAANATCANCGCCGGAAGNGTGGATTTTGNGCCGGGGGAGATCTGGAACGCACTGTTCTATGACCACACAGGNATCATCTGGGGNATCCGGTTTCCACGGGTGCTGGCTGCCGCTATCCTGGGCGGGGCGCTGGCTGTGTCCGGATTTCTGCTCCAGACGTTCTTTGCCAATCCTATCGCGGGGCCCTTTGTGCTGGGGATCTCCTCGGGGGCNAAGCTGACGGTCTCCCTGGTGATGGTGTTNTTTCTCAGCCGGGGTGTCGTTATNANCTCNGCGGCNNTGATCGTNGGGGCGTTCATCGGCTCTATGGCGTCCATGGGGTTCATNCTGCTGCTGAGCCGCCGGGTGAAGCAGATGAGTATGCTGGTNGTCAGCGGGGTGATGATCGGCTATATCTGNTCGGCNGTCACCGACTTTGTGGTGACCTTTGCCGATGACTCCAACATCGTCAACCTCCATAACTGGTCTCTGGGCAGCTTTTCCGGTACTTCATGGGACAATGTGAAGCTCATGGCCTGGGTGGTGGGGGTGTCTCTGGGGCTCACCTTTCTGCTGTCCAAGCCCATTGGGGCCTATCAGATGGGGGAGGTCTACGCCCAGAACATGGGGGTGAATATCAAGCGGTTCCGGGTGGAGCTGATTCTGCTCTCCAGCGTACTTTCCGCCTGCGTTACTGCCTTTGCGGGGCCGATTTCCTTTGTGGGCATTGCGGCGCCGCATCTTATCAAGGGACTGTTCCGCACGGCCAGGCCCATCGTGATGATTCCCGCGTGCTTTCTGGGCGGCGCGGCGTTCTGCCTGTTCTGCGATTTGATCGCCCGCACGGCCTTCGCGCCCCGGGATATGTCTATCAGCTCCGTCACCGTCGTGTTTGGTGCGCCTATCGTGCTGTACCTCATGGCCTCAAGACGGAGCACAGCGGCGAGAGGGGGGAACAGCTGATGGAAGGTATCCGCTTACAAACGGAAAATCTCGCCGTTGGCTATAACGGCAAGGCGCTGATTGGGGATATTTGCCTGTCCCTGCGGCCTGGGGAGATTATGACCCTGATAGGGCCCAACGGTGCGGGAAAATCCACCATTTTGAAAAGCATTATTCAGCAGTTGGCTCTTGTACGGGGTACGGTATATCTGGATGGCCGGGATATGGCGCGGCTCACGGAACGGGAGATCTCCCAGCGAATGAGCGTTTTGATGACCAGTCACATCCACCCGGAACTCATGACTTGCGAGGACGTGGTGGACACAGGTCGCTACCCTTACACCGGGCGGCTGGGTATTTTGACCCGGGAGGATCGGGAGAAGGTTGCCCAGTGCCTGGAGCTGGTCCATGCGTCCTCCCTGGCGGATCAGGATTTTTCCCGGATCAGCGACGGGCAGCGGCAGCGGGTGCTGCTGGCCCGGGCGCTGTGTCAGGAACCGGAGGTGCTGGTACTGGACGAGCCGACGTCCTTTCTGGACATCCGCCACAAGCTGGAGCTGCTGGCTATTTTGAAAGATATGGTTCGCTCCCGGCGGCTGGCAGTGCTCATGAGCCTGCACGAGCTGGAACTGGCACAGAAGGTCAGTGACTGGGTGGTCTGCGTCCATGGAGAAGTAATCGAGCGCCAGGGACCACCGGAGGAGATTTTCACTGCGGATTATATCATGCAGCTTTATGGCGCGGCGCGCGGCAGCTATAACGCCTTGTTCGGATCGTTGGAGTTGGAGCCTGTCTGTGGGGAGCCGGAGGTGTTCGTTATTGGCGGCGGCGGTGCGGGGGTCCCGGTCTACCGGCAGCTTCAGCGACAGGGGATTCCCTTTGTTGCCGGGGTCCTGGCGGAGAACGATCTGGATTTTCCCGTGGCTCAGGCGCTGGCGGTGGAGGTCGTTTCGGAAAAAGTCTTTTGCCCGGTTGGAGAAGCTGCCTTTCAGCAGGCGGCGGCGGTCATGGGGCGGTGCGCAAGGGTGATGTGCCCTCTGACCGTTTTCGGGCCAATGAATGAAAAGAACCGTATGCTCCGTGAACGTGCTCAGGAGGCCGGTAAGCTGACGGAGGCATGGCGGTAGGAAGGGCAGGTGCAAAAAGCGTGGAAACAGAGACCTTTTCACACTATATCCGCTGTGGACAAACCATGCTGCGCTGCGGGTACACCACCGGGACCTGCGCGGCTCTGGCGGCGGCCGGGGCCGCAAGGCTCCTGCTGAGCGGGGAGATTCCCCCATCGGTTTCTCTTGTGACGCCAAAGGGGCTGGAGGTCACGGTGCCGCTTGCGGAAGCTGTCCTTCTGAACGGAGGAGCCGCCGCCCGCTGCGCCGTCCGGAAGGACGGCGGAGACGACCACGATATCACCAGCGGAATGTTGGTTTGTGCTGCGGTGGAAAAAAGCAATCTCCCCGGCATTCGGATCGACGGCGGCGAGGGAGTAGGGCGGGTGACCAAACCCGGGCTTGACCAGCCTGTAGGCGCGGCGGCAATCAACCATGTTCCGCGGCGAATGATTGAAGAGCAGGTCCAGTCGGTCTGCGACGAGCTTGGCTGGGATGGCGGCATGGAGGTCACCATATCCATCCCCGGCGGGGCCGAAGCGGCGGCAAAGACCTTCAATCCCATGCTGGGCATCACCGGAGGACTGTCAATTCTTGGCACCTCCGGCATTGTGGAGCCTATGAGTGAGCAGGCCATTGTGGACACTATCGCGGTGCAGCAGCGGCAGGCCGCCGCAGGCGGCGCGAAGGAGCTGATCTTAACGCCGGGAAATTACGGCGGGGACTTTTTGCGGGATACGGGGCTTGACCAGACTGGGGTTCCGGTAGTCAAGTGCTCCAATTTCATTGGGGATGCGCTGGACATTGCCGTCAGCCTGGGATTTGACCAGGTGCTCTTTGTGGGGCATATCGGAAAGCTGGTCAAGCTGGCCGGAGGCATTATGAACACCCACTCCCGCTATGCGGACTGCCGCACGGAACTGCTTTGCGCCCATGCGGCTATCTGCGGGGCGGATACCGCCCTCTGCCGCAGTCTGATGGCGTGCGCCACCACGGATGCGTGCATCGCGCTTCTGGATGCCGCCGGACTGCGGGAGATGGTGATAGCAAGNCTGTTGGNGGCCNTCCAGCGGCANCTGGAGCNNCGGACGGCGGGCAGCTGNGNGATAGGCGCGGTNATGTTCTCCAACGTATANGGCCTTTTGGGCANGACAGAGAAAGCAAAGGAGATTTTNGAGCAATGGAANTGANAAANGGCGTTCTCTACGGGGTCAGCGTNGGTCCCGGCGACCCGGANCTGNTGACCNTNAAGGCNCTCNGCNTCCTGCAAAAATGTCCNNTCATCGCCGCGCCGCAGACCANAAGCGGTGAGACGCTNGCGCTGGACATTGTCCGGCAGGCGGTCAGCCTGGAGGANAAAACNGTCCTGCNNCTGTACTTNCCCATGGGACNGGANAAGTCCCGCTGGTNTGCCGCCCATGAACAGGCNGNGGAGGAAATCTGNNCCCNCCTGGANGCNGGNCNGGANGTNGCCATGCCCAATCTGGGNGANGTNTCCATTTACTCCACCTTNGGTTANNTGATGGATCTCCTGCNNCANCGGGGNTATGAGGCNGNTATGATCCCAGGGGTGCCCAGCTTCTGCGCGGCGGCGGCACGGCTGGGAACNGTCCTNGTCAGCGGCNANNCCCCCCTGCATATCATCCCNGCCAACAGNGANNCGTTGNNGNCGCTGCTGGANCTGCCGGGGGCCAAGGTCCTGATGAANGCCGGACGGGACNTNCCNCAGACCGTCCANNNNCTGCGGNAAGCCGGNCAGCTGGANCGGGCCGCGCTGGTGGAGAANTGNGGCCTGCCAAACGAAAAGATCTATCCAAAGCTGGAACCGGAAGCGGAGAANGCCGGATATTTTACAACCATACTGGTAAAGGAGCGGTAACATGGTNCATTTTGTNGGAGCCGGNCCGGGNGCGCCCGANCTGATNACCCTGCGGGGNGCGGAGCTNCTNCGNCAGGCGGACGTNGTCATTTANGCGGGNAGCCTNGTCAANCCNGCNCTTNTNGNGATGGCNCGGGAGGACTGCCNCGTTTACAACAGCGCGGAAATGACNCTGGAGCAGGTGATAGCCGTCATGGANGAAAANCGGANCAGGGAAGTGGTGCGTTTACATACGGGNGACCCCTGCCTNTACGGGGCCATCCGGGAGCAGATGGACGAGCTNGACCGTCTGGGNATCCCCTGGGACGATACGCCNGGGGTGTCCAGCTTCTGCGGCGCGGCGGCGGCGCTGGGTGCGGAGTACACTCTGCCCGGCGTCAGTCAGACGGTGATCATCACCCGCATGGCTGGACGCACACCCNTGCCCGAATCGGAGAGCCTGAACCTTCTGGCGCGGCACGGTGCATCCATGGCGGTATTTCTGTCGGCGGGAATGCTGGACAAGGTTCAGGAATCCCTNCTNCAGGGCGGCTATGNGNNNGATACCCCGGCNGCCATNGTATANAAGGCCACNTGGCCGGATGAACGGATCGTGNGCTGNACNGTGGGGACGCTGGCCCAATCGGGCCGTGAGGCGGGCATCCGGAAAACTGCCATGATTCTGATTGGCGNNTTNCTCTCCGGCGGCNATGAGCGGAGCAAGCTGTATNACCCCGCCTTCACCACNGAATTCCGGGANGGNACNGNGNCATGCANCTGACGTACCTGTCCTTTTCCGACAAGGGCGAAGCACTGGCAGNCCNGCTGGCNGCNGCCCTGGGNGGGAACACGGCTCGTTGCGGCCGGCCTGTTTCGNTGGACGAGTGGACGCGCGTCTCCTTTGGACAGGCACAGGGACTGGTATTCGTAGGGGCNGCGGGGATNGCNGTGCGGGCNATTGCCCCCTATGTCAAGAGNAANANCTCCGACCCGGCGGTGGTCGTGGTGGACGANTGCGGGCNTTTCGCGGTGCCCATCCTNTCCGGNCANCTGGGNGGGGCCAANGACCTGGCNCGCCGGATNGCCCGNGTCTGCGGCGCAATTCCCGTGCTGACTACTGCCACGGACGCCAACGGCGTATTCGCCGTGGATGAGTGGGCAAGACGGCAGAANTGCCAGGTNATCCATCCGGAGAAAATCAAGGAGGTTTCNTCCAACCTTCTGGCTGGTGGAACAGTTCGGATTTACAGCCCCTGGCCCATCGCGGGAGACCGCCCGACAAATGTAGTCTTAACCGAGGACGAAGCCGGATGTATGGTGCGCCTGGACATCCGCGCAGGAGACAGCGGAAGTCTCTGTCTGGTTCCCAAAATCCTGGTGCTGGGCGTGGGGTGCCGGANGGGCACCCCGCAAGAGGCGTTGGAGGAGGCCTTCCAGGCGCTGTTGGAAAAGAGCGGCGTTTTCGCGGAGGCCATCTGCGCGGTGTCCAGCATTAATCTGAAACGGGAGGAAGCGGGACTGTTGGCCTTCTGCGAGGCCCACGGATGGCCCTGCCGGTTTTATTCCGCCAGAGAGCTGAAAGCTATCTCGGGCGATTTTACGGCCTCGGACTTTGTAAAAGGCGTTACCGGCGTGGACAATGTCTGCGAACGGAGTGCGGTGCTTGCCAGCGGCGGCAGGCTTTACTGGAAAAAGAGCGCGGGGAACGGCGTCACCATGGCGCTGGCGCAGNNGCNCTACGCGCCAACCTGGAGGTGGCTTGAAGATGGCGAATAAATTATACNTTGTAGGCATTGGNCCNGGAGATCAGGCGTANCTGACCGCCCAGGCCCGCCGTGCGCTGGAGGATGCCCANGTGCTGGTGGGNTATACNGTTTATGTNGNGCTGGTGTCNGGCATGTTCCCGGAAAAAGAGACCTATACCACCCCCATGCGGCGGGAGATCGACCGCTGCCGCTGGGCACTGGAAGCAGCCGCCNGNGGNAAAACGGCAGCTCTGGTTTGCAGCGGAGACGCGGGGGTATACGGNATGGCGGGGCCGGTTTTGCAGTTGGCCCCTCAATGGCCGGAGGTGGNAATCGAGGTNGTTCCCGGCGTNACGGCNGCGCTGTCCGGNGCGGCGGTGCTGGGNGCGCCCATCGGACATGATTTCTGCGTGATTTCCCTCTCCGATCTGCTNACGCCTTGGGAGGTCATCGAAAACCGCCTGCGCTGCGCCGCTCAGGGNGATTTNTCCATCTGCCTGTACAATCCNGCNTCNCACAAGCGCNNGGANTANCTGCAAAAAGCCTGCGACANCCTTCTGGCGGCAGGGGNGGACCCGGAGACCGTGTGCGGGTATGTGCGCAGCATCGGCAGGGAGGGCGAGGAGAAAGCCATCCTGCCCNTGAAGGAGCTGCGGGACGCGAAGCTGGACATGTTCACTACGGTGTTNNTTGGNTCCTCCACNACNCTGGCAGAACATGGACGAATGATCACGCCCAGAGGCTACGAAAGGAAGCAGNACCTATGCGGATCGTGATTTTCGGCGGCACNACNGANGGGCGGACGCTGTCCCACACNCTGGCGCGGATGGGNGCGGAGGTCACGGTCTGCGTTGCCACCGTCTATGGCAGGGAAGANCAGGGAGAAGCNGCGGGGATAGAAGTCCTCTGCGGGCGGCTGGACGCGGAGGGCATGGGACAGGTTTTATCCGGCGCGGGCCTCTGCGTGGACGCTACCCACCCTTACGCCGTCCAGGCCAGCGAAAACATCCGGCAGGCCTGCGCCCNNGAGCAAATCCGATATNTCCGGCTCCTGCGNGACANGAGCNNACTGCCGGANGGTGCGCGGGTATTTCTCACCGCACAGGACGCGGCCCAATGGCTGGAAACCACCANCGGCAATATCCTGCTGGCCACCGGCGCAAAGGAACTGGGCGTTTTTGCGCCCNTGGGCGGGGCGCGGCTGTATCCGCGAGTGCTTCCCTCCCATGAAAGTCTTGCCGCCTGTGAGGCGGCGGGGGTGCCGCGGAGCAATATTCTGGCCCTGCAGGGGCCGTTTACCCAGGAGTTGAACGAGGCGCTGATCCGGCAGTTCCAGATCCGTTTTCTCGTCACCAAGGACGGGGGCCGCGCGGGCGGATTTGAGGAAAAAGCCCTTGCCGCTGCCGCGACAGGGGNGCAGCTCGTNCTGCTCCGCCGNCCGGANGAGGANGGGCTGNCCTATGACGCCGTTCTGGCGCAGTGCAGGGAGGTNATGGGATGCAGGTGATATTGGCNTCTCTCGGTGGCGGACTGCCGGAGAGCCTGACGGAGGAGTGCGCCGCCGCACTGCAGCAGGCCGGGTGTATCCTTGGCGCGAAGCGGCTGCTGGAGCATTTGCCCCAGGGGTGTACGGAAAATCGGATTGCCGCGATCCGTCCGAAGGAGCTGCTGGAAGCGATCATGAGGCAGCAAACGGATTGTGCCGTAGTCTACAGCGGGGATACGGGATTCTATTCCGGGGCAAAAGGATTACTGCCGCTGCTGCGGGAGCGGGGAATCCCGGCCAAAGTCCTGCCCGGGATCTCCAGCGTACAGCTGCTATCTGCCCGGCTGGAGCGGCCCTGGCAGGATTGGGTCCTGACGTCCGCCCACGGGACGGACTGCGACGTGGTCCGGGCTGTCATGCAGGGAAAGCCCACCTTTTTTCTGACCGGTGGGCTTCTTGGTCCTGCGGAAATCTGCGGCAGACTGGCGGAGGCCGGTCTGGGCGGACTGCCCGTTACGGTGGGCGAGAACCTGTCCTATCCGGATGAATCCATTACCTCCGGTACGGCGGAGCAGCTGGCCGGACGGTCGTTTTCTTCTCTGTCCGTCCTTCTGGCAGAAGCGGCTCCACGGATGGAACGCCGCAGTCCGGGTTTCCCGGACGGCGCATTTTTGCGTGGGGATGTTCCCATGACCAAGCAGGAGGTTCGCGCCGCCGCACTGGCAAAGCTGGCCGTCCAGCCCGGAGACACGTTCTGGGACGTAGGTGCGGGAACGGGCAGCGTGAGCGTGGAATTGGCCCTGGCGTCGGAGGGCGGCGCGGTGTTTGCAGTGGAGTGCAATGATGCGGCCTGCGGTCTTATCCGTGCCAACCAGGAGAAATTCTGCACCTGGAATCTGCGTGTGATCGAGGGCCGCGCCCCCCAGACGCTGGAAGCGCTTCCGCCGCCGGACGGTGTGTTCATAGGCGGGACCAAGGGGGGTATGGCTGAAATCGTAGACATGGCGCTCCGCAGGAACGAAAACGCCCGCATCTGCATCTCCGCCCTTGCGGTGGAGACCCTGTCCGCCGCCGTCGCCGCGCTGAAATCTCATGGAATCCAGCCGCAGGTCACGCAGATCGCCGTCAGCCGCAGCAAGCCGGCAGGCGGGCTGCACCTGCTGATGGCGAACAACCCGGTTTTTCTGATTACGGGGAATTGCGATGGTTGAGGTAATGATTGCGGCACCCGCGTCCGGCAGCGGGAAGACCGTGCTGACCTGCGCGCTGCTGGCAGCATTGGAAAAGCGGGGACATACTCCCTGCGCCTTCAAATGCGGGCCGGATTACATTGACCCCATGTTCCACCGATCCGTGCTGGGTGTGGAAAGCCACAACCTCGACCTGTTCCTGTCGGACGAGGCCGTGATGCGAAAACTCTACGCCCGCTATTGCGGAGGGCACCATGCGGCGGTGCTGGAGGCCGCGATGGGATTTTACGACGGCCTGGGCGGCTCCACGGACCGGGCCAGCGGGTGGCATGTGGCAGAAACTCTGGAGGTTCCGGTGCTGCTGGTCCTGCGGCCAAAGGGGGCCAGTCTGACCCTGGCCTCTCAGGTGAACGGGCTGACGGCCTTCCGCCGTCCCAGCCGGATCGCGGGACTGTTCCTGTGCGACTGCTCTCCCATGCTGGCCAAAAGCCTGACGCCGATGCTGGAGCGGGAAACCGGGCTTCCCGTGCTGGGCCATCTGCCTCATATGGAGGAAGCTGTGCTGGAAAGCCGTCATCTGGGGCTGTGTACCGCCGGAGAGATCGCCGGTCTGGCGGACCGGATCAGGACGATTGCCCGGACGTTGGAGCAGACGATGGATTGGGAGCGGTTTTTCTCCCTGTACGGCGGACGGGCTTTCCGGCAGCCGGTGAAAAGCCGGACAGCCGTCCCCTCCGTCCCGATTGCGGTCGCCCGTGACGAAGCGTTCAGCTTTATCTACACAGAAACGCTGAACGCATTGGAAGGCGCGGGAGCCAGACTGCTGTTTTTCAGTCCCCTGCGGGACAGCGGACTGCCGGAAGGAGCCTGCGGACTGTATCTGCCGGGCGGATATCCAGAATTATACGCCGAACGGTTAGCTAAAAATGAGGGTATGAAAAATGCAGTCCGATATGCGGTAACCCGTGGAATGCCGACGGTGGCGGAGTGCGGAGGATTTCTGTACCTGGGCCAGTCGCTCCAGGACGGAGATGGCCGGACGTATCCTATGGCTGGAGTCCTCCCCGGAAACGGCGTGCGGAAAGAGCGGCTGGTGCGCTTCGGCTATGCGGAGCTGCTTGCGGAAGATGACAGTCTCCTTTTCCGCAGGGGGGAGTTGGTGCCTGTCCACGAATTTCACTACTGGGATTCCAGTGAAAACGGCGGCGGTCTGACCGCTAGAAAACCATTGACAGGCCGCAGTTGGCGGTGCGGCTTCATATCAGAGCGACTCTATGCGGCATTCCCACATATTTATTTCGCGGGCCATCCTGAATTGGTGGAGCGGTTCGTGCAGGCGGCAAAACTCTATAGAGAGGAGTAGCATCATGTCGCAATTTAACTCAGTCAAAGAAGTTATCTCGGCCATACGGCCTGACCCTGGCGAGGATGCCTGCCGTCAGGCTGCCCACCGGAAATGGGCAAGCATCGCCAAACCTCTGGGAAGTCTAGGACTGCTGGAAACAGCTGTGGAAGACATCGCCACGCTGACAGGGGGTGCCGACGTGAATATATCCAGACGTTCCCTGCTTCTGCTGTGCGCGGACAACGGCGTGGTGCGGCAGGGCGTGGCCCAGTCCGACCACACCGTTACGGCCATCGTGACGCGCAATGCGGCGGCGGGGCGGTCCTCAGTGTGCAAAATGGCGGCGGTGGCCGGATGCCGGGTGGTCCCGGTGGACATGGGGGTGATCGACCTGGAACCGGTCCCTGGCCTGCTCAGCCGCCGGATCGCCAACGGCACTGCCGACATCACCCAAGGCCCCGCCATGACCCGCCAGCAGGCCGAACAGGCCGTCCTCACCGGCGTGGAGCTGGTCCGGGAACAGAAGGAGCAGGGGATAAACCTCCTTGCGGCGGGCGAGATGGGCATCGGCAACACCACTACCAGCGCCGCCATAGTCAGCGTTCTGCTGGGACGGTCCCCGCAGGAAATGACCGGCAGGGGCGCGGGGCTTTCGGACGAGGGGCTTCGCCGGAAGGTATGGGCTGTGGAAACGGCGCTGGCGGTCAACCGTCCCAACCCGGACGATCCCCTGGATATTTTGGCGAAGGTGGGCGGCTTCGATCTGGCGGGGATGTGCGGCATCTTCCTGGGCGGAGCGCTGTACCGGATTCCGGTAGTCATGGACGGGCTGATCAGCACAGTCTCGGCACTGTGCGCCGTGCGGCTGTGCCCGGAGGTACGCAAGGCGCTGATTGCCAGCCATGCCTCCGCCGAACCGGCGGGGCGGCTTGTGCTGGACGCACTGGGGAAGACGCCGTTTATTACGGCGGGGATGCGGCTGGGCGAGGGCACCGGAGCCGTAGCGGCCATCCCGCTGCTGGACATGGTCCTGTCGCTGTACCGGGACGGCACCACCTTTGACGGCTGCGGCATCCCCGCTTACACGCCTAAAGGAGGCTGAGGCTGTGTTTACCCTTGTCATCGGCGGCTCGGCCAGCGGGAAAAGTGAATTTGCCGAGAATCTGATTCTGGCTTCTCCCCATATGCCCCGTCTTTACATCGCTACCATGGAGCCCTTTGATGAAGAATGCCGCACCCGGATCGCCAGACACCGGCGGATGCGGGCGGAAAAGCAGTTTGAGACAATAGAATGCTATACGTCCCTGTCCAGCCTGCGTCTGGCGGGCGGAGGCTGCGTACTACTGGAATGCCTGGGCAATCTGGCCGCCAACGAGCTATACAGTCCCGCCGGGGCCGGAACGGCGGAGGGGGCGTTGGATGCCATCCTGTCCGGCGTAGATGTGCTTCTGGGCCAGTGCGAGGATTTGGTCGTTGTCAGCAATGAGACCTTCACCGGCGGGAACCGCTACGCCGGTGAAACGGACGATTACCTGCACCTTCTGGCGGACGCGAACCGGGCCTTAGCACGGCGGGCGGACCGGGTGTGCGAGGTGGTCTGCGGCCTGCCGCAATTTTACAAAGGAGCGCCGGTATGATTGCTGTTGAGACGATTCTGGTGGCCTTCGCCATGTTCTCCGCGCTGCCGGTTCCCCAGCCAGTCTGGAACGAACGGAACATGCGGTACTCCCTGTGCGCCTTCCCGCTGATCGGCGCGGTTTGCGGAGGGGCGTGGTGGGCCTGGAGCGCGATCTGCGCCTGGCTGCTGGTTCCGGATTTGCTGCGGGGCGCGGGGTTTTGTTTGCTCCCGGTGCTCCTGACCGGCGGCATCCACTTAGACGGCTTTGCCGACACCTGCGATGCCCTGGCAAGCTGCGCTTCTCCGGAGAAGAAGCAGGAAATCCTGAAGGACCCCCGCTGCGGTGCCTTTGCGGTAATCCGGCTGTGCGGCTATTTTACGGCATATCTCGCCCTTTGCACGGCATTGAGGCCAGACCGGCAGGCGGTATGGTGCATGGGACTGGCATTTATCCTGGAGCGGGGCCTGTCCGGACTTGCAGTCAGCCGTTTCCCGCTGGCCAAAAATACCGGCCTGGCCCACACCTTTGCCACCGCCGCCGATCGGAAGACTGTGGGGCGCATCCTGCTGACACTCTGCCTCCTGACCGGAGGCGGCATGGTTGCCGCAGGAGGCCTGACCGGCGCGGTGATGCTGGCTGCGGGACTGTTCATATTCTGGCGTTACCGGGTGACGGCAGACCGGCAGTTCGGCGGGATTTCCGGGGACTTGGCCGGATGGTTCTTACAGAGAGCGGAGCTTTGGATGCTGGCGGCGCTGGTTGCCTGCCAGCTTGTCAGGGAGGTCTTACCATGATTTTCATCACCGGGCCGCTGTACAGCGGCAAGCGGGAATACGCATGTAAAATCCTTGGGTGCGGAGAGGCGGAATTGAAAAACCGCGCCATATGGGACGTGCAGGATTTGGCCGCCCAGCGCGGTGATCTGGCCGCCCTGACGGACGAGCTGAGTCAATACGAGGTGGTCATTGCCACGGAGGTTGGCGGCGGTGTGGTCCCGGTGGACGCCGGAGAACGGGCCGGGCGGGAGGCCGCGGGACGGCTCAGCTGCCTGCTGGCCCAGCGGGCGGAGCGGGTAGTGCGGGTGTTCTGCGGACTGCCCGTGGTGCTGAAGGGGTGAAGACATGGATATTTATCTTCTGCGCCACGGCGAGACGGCATACAACGCGGAAAAGCGTTACCTGAGCCGCAGCGATGTCTCCCTGTCTGCCAAAGGGCTTGCGGAATTGATCCCCGCAGGGTTTTCACCGGAAACGGTTTATGTATCCCCTCTGCGCCGGACATGGGAAACTGCCGGGGTACTCTTTCCGGCGGCCCAGCTCACAGTGATTGATGATTTCCGTGAAATGGATTTCGGTATCTTTGAGGGCAAAAATTATCAGGAAATGGCCGGCCTTCCGGAATATCAGGCATGGGTCGATAGCAATTGCCTCGGCAAAATTCCCGGCGGGGAGCAGAAATCGGACTTCTGCCGCCGGACCTGCAAGGCCTTTGCCCGGCTGGTGGATCAGGCACTGGACGCGGGCGAGGACCGTCTGGTGATTGTCGCCCACGGCGGTACGCAGATGGCGATCATGGAGCGGTTTGCCCTGCCTGCCAGGGACTATTTTTCCTGGAACGGGCCGAACGGAGAAGGATTTGTCTTGGATGCCTCTCCTTGGCGGCAGGAGCGGAAGCTGACGCTACGGGGAACCATCCGCTATACAAGGGAGGGACCGGAATGCTGCTGACAGGTGCGATTCTATGCGGCTTTGTGTTGGACCTGCTCCTGGCCGACCCGGCGTGGATGCCCCACCCAGTGATTTGTATGGGCAAAGCCATTTCCGGTCTGGAGCGCTGGCTGCGCGCCCGGCTTCCGGCTACGCCCCGGGGCGAACGGCTGGGCGGCGTCCTTTTGGCGGCCGCGCTGCCGGCGGGAACGCTGGCGGCTTCGGGAGCCGTATGCCATCTGGCGGCGCGGGTGCATCCGGCGTTGGATTTTGCGGTGCAGACGGTTTGGTGCTGGCAGGCGCTGGCCCTGAAAGGGCTGGCCTCGGAGAGCCGGAGAGTTTACGATGAACTGGGAAAAAACGATCTCCCCGCCGCGCGGCGGGCCGTCAGCCGCATCGTAGGCCGGGACACCCAAAATCTAACGGCGGAGGGCGTTACAAAGGCGGCGGTGGAAACGGTGGCGGAGAATTTCTCCGACGGCACAGCAGCCCCTTTGTTTTACATGCTGCTGGGCGGCGCACCGCTGACTTTGGTTTACAAATCCATCAATACCATGGACAGTATGGTGGGCTACAAAAACGAGCGCTTCCTCCACTTTGGCCGCGCGGCGGCGAAGCTGGACGACGCGGTCAATCTGCTGCCCTCCCGTCTGGCGGCACTGCTCTGGATTGGGGCGGCATTTCTGACGGGGAACAGCGGCAAAAATGCCTGGCGCATCTGGCGGCGCGACCGCCGGAACCATCCCAGTCCCAATTCCGCGCAGACGGAATCCGCCTGCGCCGGCGCGCTGGGGATACAGCTGGCGGGACCGATGTCCTATTTCGGGACAATACATCAGAAGCCCACCATCGGCGACCCTCTGCGCCCGGCGGAACCGGAGGACATCCTGCGGGCAAACCGGATGCTGTACGTCTCTGGCCTGCTGGCGCTGGTGCTGGGGACAGGCCTGCGTGCGGCGGTATGCTTATGGCTGAAACGAGGAGGATGACATGGAAAATCTGACCCACGGCGGCGATTGGGCCGGATACGAACAGGAATATGGTAAAGCACCATTGGATTTTTCCTCCAACGCAAGCCCTCTGGGCCTTCCGGAGGGGGTGCGGCAGGCCGTCATCCGTTCTTTACAGAATGCGGAACGCTACCCTGATCCCCTGTGCCGCCAGCTGCGCCGCGCCATTGCCAACGCGGAAGGGATCGATCCTCTCTGGTGCCTGTGCGGCAGTGGTTCTGCGGACCTCATTTACCGTGCGGTTCTGGCCAGACGGCCCCGGAGGGCGCTGGTGACCGCGCCGACCTTTGCCGAATACGAAGCGGCGCTGGCGCTGGTTTCCTGCCGGACGGAGCGGTATACGCTGCGAAAAGAGGACGGCTTCCTGCTCCGGGAGGATTTCCTGAAATTGATCATGCCGGGGGTGGACATGGTGCTCCTCTGCGAGCCCAACAACCCCACAGGCCGGACGACCTCCCGCAAACTTTTGATGGAGATATTGACGCGGTGTCGGGAAACCGGTACACTGCTGGTAGTGGACGAATGTTTCGGCAGCTTTCTGGATGATCCCGGTCTGCATACGATGTGCGGACAGTTGGAGAAATTCCCCAACCTGCTGATTTTGAAGGCTTTTACCAAGCTGTACGCCATGGCGGGACTGCGCCTGGGTTACTGCCTGTGCAGCGACACCACCCTTCTGAATGCCATGCGCGAAGCAGGGCAGCCCTGGGCAGTATCCGGGCCCGCGCAGGCGGCGGGAGTCGCAGCTCTTGCGGAAGCGGAATATGCACAGGCCGTGCGGGCCCTGACAGCGCGGGAACGGCCCTGGCTGGCGGGGGAATTGGCACGCCTGGGCTGTGAAGTCATTCCGGGCGAAGCCAATTATCTGCTGTTCGCCCAGGAAAAGCCCCTTCTGAAGCCGCTGCGGCGGAGAGGGATTCTCCTGCGGGGCTGCGGGAACTATCAGGGCCTGAACGATACGTGGTACCGTGCGGCGGTGCGGAACCGGGAGGACAACCGCCGCTTTCTTGCCGCCCTGGAAGATATTTTGAAGGAGGAAAACCCATGAGCCGCGCAAAATCCATCATGATCCAAGGCACCATGTCGGGAGCGGGAAAGAGCCTGCTGTGTGCGGCGCTGTGCCGCATCTTCGCCCAGGATGGCTGGCGGACTGCTCCGTTCAAAAGCCAGAATATGGCGCTCAACAGCTTCGTCACGTTGGACGGCCTGGAAATTGGCCGCGCACAGGCCGTCCAGGCCCAGGCGGCGGGCGTGGAACCGGACGTGCGCATGAATCCCGTTCTGCTCAAGCCATGCAGCGACGTGGGCAGTCAGGTGATCGTCCTTGGTGAGGTGCGCGGCCAGATGCCGGCGAAGGAGTATTTTCGCTATAAGCGGCAGCTTTTCCCGGAAATCCTCGCTGCCTACGACAGTCTGGCCAGGGAAAACGACGTGATCGTCATCGAGGGCGCGGGCAGTCCGGCAGAAATCAACCTCCGGGCGGACGACATTGTGAACATGGGTCTGGCCCAACGTGTGGACGCGCCGGTGCTGCTGGCGGGGGACATCGACCGGGGCGGCGTGTTTGCCCAGTTGTATGGCACCGTGGCCCTGCTCCAGCAGGAGGAGCAGGATCGAATCGCGGGCCTTGTCATCAACAAATTCCGGGGAGATCTGGAGATTCTGCGCCCGGGGCTTGCTATGTTGGAGGAGAAAACTGGGAAGCCGGTGCTGGGCGTAGTGCCCTACCTCCATGTGGACGTGGACGACGAGGACTCACTGGCCCCGCGGCTGGAGCGGCAGGAGGCACATAAGCCGCTGGACGCGGTGGTAATACGCCTGCCGCGCATGTCCAATTTTACCGATTTTGCACCTTTGGAGACGCACCCGCAGATCGGGGTGCGGTATGTGGACGAGGTCCGCCATCTGGCAAGTCCGGACCTTGTGATCCTGCCGGGGACAAAGAGCACCATGGACGATCTGCTCTGGCTGCGCCAAAGCGGCCTGGAGTCGGCCATTCAGAAGCTGGCCAGCCAGGGTACTCCCATCCTGGGGGTTTGCGGCGGCTATCAGATGCTGGGTGAGATGCTCCATGACCCAGATGGGGTAGAGCGAAGCGAACCGGGCAGCGTCCGGGGTATGGGCCTGCTGCCGGTGGAGACCACCTTCATCGGGCAGAAGCATCGCAGCCAAGTAAAAGCGGTGGTTTCAGCGGAAGCCTTGGCGGGTGCGGAATTGGAGGGCTACGAGATCCACATGGGGCGGACCGAGGTCAGAGGCGCACCTTTCTGCATTTTGGATGATGGACGGCCAGACGGCTGTGTGCAGGGCAATGTATGGGGGACGTACCTTCACGGCCTCTTTGACAGTGGAGCATTGACGGGAAAACTTGTAGAAATGCTCTGCCAGAGGAAGGGATTACAGCTCGAACTGGCCCAGCCGCTCTCCCACGCGGCCTATCAGCAGCAGCAATTTGACCTGCTGGCGGAGGGTGTCCGCCAGGCGCTGGACATGGAAAAAATTTACCGGATCATGGAGATGGCTTGAATGGAGCAGGAGATCAAATATGTACTTCCGGCAGAAATTGAACAGGAAAGTATGCGCATAATCGGCCAGGAGCTGGCCCAACGGGGGATAAACCTACCACAGGAGACGGAAGCGGTGGTCAAACGGGTCATCCATACCACAGCGGATTTCGACTATGTGGAAAACCTGCGTTTTACCCCGGACGCCGTGCCGAAGGCCCTGGAAGCACTCTGGTCCGGGCGGGCGGTGATCACAGATACCAATATGGCAAAGGCCGGGATCAGCAAGTCCGCTTTGACACAGCTATCGTGTGAAGTTCACTGCTTTATGGCGGACCGCGATGTCGCGGAGGCCGCGAAAGCGCACGGTACGACCCGCGCCGCAGCCGCCATGCAAAAAGCGGCCAAGGAATATCCGGAGGCGGTTTTTGCCGTTGGGAACGCGCCGACGGCGCTGCTGACACTCTGCGAACTGATACGGAACGGGCTGCGGCCTGCGCTGGTGATAGCCGTGCCGGTAGGGTTTGTCAACGTAGTGGAAAGCAAACAGCGGATATTTCAGCTTTGCCTGGATGCCGGTATCCCGTGTATTGCGGCCATGGGCCGAAAGGGCGGCAGCAATGTGGCGGCTTCCATCTGCAATGCGCTTATGTATACGGCATTGGGGACGCTTGATCCGGCGCGGCTCTGAGGCATTTGTTTTTGTAGACACTGGTGCAATTCATCACAATAAATGTCTGTGGTTGGTTGTGTGGTCAACACATTAACATTGGTTTTGACCACATAACTAGCCACAGACAGAGAAAAACCGTCCACCGGAGAGATTTTTCCTTCGGTGGACGGTGCATTTTTCCAACTTGCTTTGGGAGCCGTCTTGCTCTTTTTCAGCAGCAATCTCAGCTCTTATCTTATACTATTCCTAAACTAAAACATCTAACAATCCATTTGCAGCCAGTAATTTTGCGGACGGTATCGCACAGGCGGTCAACGACTTTTTCAAGCGTGAGAAAGACCTCATTATGAAAGCCTCTTACTTGTATTCGGGATTAGCATAACTCCAAGAGCAGGTAGTTGATCCTGGAGAATGCCTCCTGGTTCCCGCTCGAATAAAGGCCCGGTCTGTATTGATACACAGGCCGGGCCTTTATTCAACTTATTGATTACAGTCCCATCTCAGCCTTGACTTGGGCAAAGCACTGGACCGCGAAGTCCAGGTCCTCCTTGGTGTGTCCGGCAGAAACCTGTGTCCGGATACGTGCCTTGCCTTGCGGCACAACCGGATAACTGAATCCCACCACATACACGCCCTTTTCCAGCATCCGGGCGGCAAACTCACCTGCTGTCTTGGCATCGTAGAGCATCACAACCACAATCGGGTGGTTCCCCGGCAGGACGTCGAATCCAATGCTCCCCAGCTGCTCCCGGAAATAGGCCGCGTTCTCATGGACCTTGTCCCGCAGCGCCGTGGAGGCGGTCAGCAGTTCCAGCGTCTTGAGACTGGCCGCGCAGATGGCGGGAGCCAGAGTATTGGAGAACAGATAGGGCCGGCTGCGCTGGCGCAGGAGATCAATGACCTCCTTCTTTGCGGCGGTGTAGCCGCCGGACGCACCGCCCAATGCCTTGCCCAGCGTACCGGTCAGGATATCCACCCGGTCCTGCACACCGCAAAATTCCGGAGTACCCCGACCAGTGTCGCCCATGAAGCCTACGGCGTGGCTGTCATCCACCATCACCAGTGCATCAAATTCCTCCGCCAGATCGCAGATACCGGGCAGGTTCGCAATATAACCGTCCATGGAGAATACGCCATCGGTAGCAATCAGCTTGATCCTGGCACCGGCTGATTGCGCAGCTGCCAGCTGGGTGCGGAGGTCTTCCATGTTGTTGTTCTTATAACGGTAGCGCTTTGCCTTGCAGAGGCGGACGCCGTCAATGATGGACGCATGGTTCAGCTCGTCAGAAATGATGGCGTCTTCCGGACCGAGAAGCGTCTCAAAAAGGCCGCCGTTGGCGTCGAAGCAGGAGGAATACAGGATCGCATCCTCCATGCCCAGAAACTCAGCCAGCTTTTTCTCCAGCTGCTTATGGATGTCTTGGGTGCCGCAGATGAAGCGGACAGAACTGAGTCCAAAGCCCCACTGGTCGTAGCTGGTTTTGGCCGCATCGATCAGCTCCTGACGGTCGGACAAACCCAGGTAGTTGTTGGCGCAGAGGTTTACCACCCGGCTGGCTGTGGTGGTGTCGATACGGGAACGCTGGGGGGTCGTGATAATCCGTTCTTCCTTCCAGGTGCCGGCCTCACGGATGGAGTCGAGCTGCTGGCGGTAAAATTCGTAGGCGTTTTTCATGGCTGCATCCTCCTTAACATTTTGAGTGCTCACTTTATACAAAAGACTACTTGCTCCAATCTAAAATGACCTTGCCGGACCTGCCGCTGTTCATAGCGGCAAAGCCCTCTTCAAACTGTGTATAGTGGAAGCGGTGAGTAATCACCGGCGTCAGATCCAACCCGCCCTGTACCATATAGCTCATCTGGTGCCAGTTATCCATCCTTCGCCCGTAGATACCCTGCAATGTCAGCCCCTTGGTAATAATCTGGTTCATATCAATCGGCACAGGCTGGTTAGAGATGCCCAGGAGGCTGATCTTCCCTCCGTTGCGCATGACAGAGAGCATCTGTCCCAGGGCCGCACCGCTGCCGCTCATCTCCAGTCCGATGTCGAAGCCTTCCACCAGGCCCTGCCTGTGCATGGTCTCCGTCAGATTCTCTCTGCCCACGTTGATGGCAGCATCCGCGCCTATTTTCCGGGCCAAATCCAGGCGGTACTCGTTCATGTCGGTGATGACCACCCGGCGGGCGCCGGCGTACTTGCAGATCCCGGCGGCAATGATGCCGATGGGGCCAGCGCCGGTAATCAGCACATCCTCACCTACCAGGTTCCACATCAGCGCCGTGTGGGCGGCGTTGCCGAAAGCATCGAAGAAGGCCACTACATCCTCCGGCAGCTTCTCGTCAATGATAATGACATTGCTCTCTGGGATGCACACGTACTCCGCAAAAGCACCGTCCCGGTCCACCCCCACGCCCTTGGTGTCATGGCACCACTGGATATTACCATTGTGACAGTTGCGGCAGCGTCCGCAGGTGATGTGTCCCTCACCGCTGACCCGCTGACCCACATGGAGGCCGGTAACACCGGCGCCCAGCTTTGCTACCTCACCCACGTACTCATGGCCGATGACCATAGGGGGCTTGATATGCTCTCTGGCCCAGGGGTCCCAGTTATAGATATGTATGTCCGTACCACAGATAGCGGTCTTGTGAATTTTAATCAGCACCTCGCCGGGTCCCGGCTCCGGGATGGGTACTTGTCGAAGTTCCAGACCGGGGCCAGCTGCGGGCTTGACCAGTGCGTCCATGAGGTTCATTTGATGTCCTCCCTTCAAAACCAACAATTTGAATTTTAGTTTTTCCTATATGGACACTATACAACATTATTCAAATTGTGTCAATGTCCAGATTGCAAAAATCAAAATTATGTACGCACCACAAAGACAATGGTCGTTGATTTTGATATAACCCCGCTAAAATCGGGTCAGCAGGGCAATTAATACAAAATATTCGGCACTATATTATGAAATATCATAATTCAAATCCGAAAAATTTGTGTTACAGTGCGGTAAGGTTTCTCCGCTTTGGGGTTTAACCTGCGCTGGAGAAGCTGTACCGTATCAAGGTCAAGCATTTATCACGTCCTCCAGAAGCACCTCATCAGCGGCATACCGGTGGGGGCTATGACGGAGTAGGTCAAGAAAAACGTGAACTGTGAGAGGCAGCGCAAAGAGAAGGGACCGGCTTACTGGAAGGTCCCTTCTCTTTGCGTGTATTTTGGGAGGATCGTTTCAGCAGCGACGCAGGCCAGAATGATCAGCGCACCGGCCATCCCCGCCGCAGTCAGACGCTCCCCCAGGAGCAAAAAGGAGAACACTGCCGTCATGACCGGATAGGCGCATTGCAGCAGGGCAACTGTACTGGCCGGTATCCTTTTCAGCGCGGAATTCTGGAGCAGATATCCAACCGTAGTGCAAAATATAGCAAGGTAGAAGATGACTGCCCAGTTTTCCGGACCGGCAGTGGAAAGCCGGATTCCACCGTCAAAAATCAGGGCACAGCCTGTGGTCAGAACCGCGGAAGCAGCGGTTTGCATNGCTGTGAGCGTAATGGGAGAGACCCTGNGGACCGCTTCTCCCGCAAACAGCAGCGCACCTGCCGTCATCAGTGCGGAGGCCAGCGCAAACGCTTCNCCGAAGCCGAAGCCGGACAGGCCGCCGGGGCCNCAGAACAGATACAGCCCGATCAGCATAAANAGCAGCACAGGGATATGCCGCGCCGGATANCGCCTCCGATAGACCGCCAGAGCCAGCAGAGGGGTGAGTATCGTAGNGGTGGAGCGCAGNAACGCCACCGCTGTNGCGGCGGTCAGCTTGATAGCGGAATTGCTCAGCAGCAGAGCCATCGCCATGCACAGGCTGGGCAGGANCAGCGCTNTCCAGGAGCATCCGCGCAGCTCCCGGAAAATCCGTCCGCCAAACAGCAGCGCCAGGAAAGCCAGCGCGATCCAGTAACGTGCCGCCAGAAGGGAATAGACCGGGACGCTTTCATAAGCCCGTTTGGAGATAGGGTCCCCAAAGCCATATAAAATGTCTTGCAGCAGGATCAGTAATACAGGGGCCGCCATTTTGATNCGCCGCATNTTGTCCACCGCCTNNCACAGAAATCCGACAGACGGCCGNATTTTCGCTTGACGGNCCGTCGTCTCTTCTGTAGTATAGAGAAGGCAAGCGGTTTTGTAAAATTGAAATATTTGAAGAAACCCTTCAATNTGATCGATCAGTAGGGGCGGGCGCTATGGAGCTTAAATATCTCAATACNTTNATGACCATCGTGCACGAGGGCGGCTTTGCCAAAGCTGCGGCGAAGCTGAACTANGCGCAGTCAACGATCACCTTTCAAATCGGACAGCTGGAACAGGAATTTAATACAAAACTGTTTGAAAAATCGGGACGCACCATGCGCCTGACAAAAGCNGGAGAGCAGTTCCTTCCCTATGCTGAAAACGCGCTGGCGGCCATTGANCGGATCTACGATTTTCAGGGNGATCTGGCGGCTTTTCATGGGGAATTGCATATCGGGACCGCTGAAAGCCTCCTGTGCTATCATCTGCCGCCGGTTTTGCAGGCTTTCAGCAGCAAAGCGCCCCATGCAAAAATATTTGTCCATGTTATGGACTCCTCAGCCATTCAGCAAATGCTCCCTGGCGGCGGCCTGGATGTGGGTATCCTGTATGGAGACAGCGCCGGTCTGGGTGGCGGTATTCGATCGGTCTGTATGGGAACATATTCAGTGGGGCTGTTCGCGTCTCCCGCCACGCAGAGGAAGTATCCTGATTTTATCACCGGCGGACGGGAAATGGAGGTCCCTCTGATTACAGACGTCCGGGGCTGTCCGTTCCGGAAAATGCTGGACGGCNATCTGGANCAAAGAAATATNCGCCTTGGCCATGTCATCGAGCTGGGCAGCGTCCATACGATGAAACGGTTGGCGGAGGCGGATATGGGGATCACCATCCTGCCGCATTTCGCGGTGGGATCTGAATTGTCCAGCGGGAGGCTGGTGGAAATTCCGACAGAAATGGAAGATCCTTATGTCACGGCGTTCTGCGGGTATGATCCGAAGCGTTGGATCAGCCCGGCAATGCAGCTGTTCATTGATTTGTGCGGCAGATAGTAGAACGAAGATGTTTCCGCCCGGTTATCTTTGCAGACATTGGTGCAATTCACCGCAATTTGTTTTCCGTTACTGTGATCTCCCCTGCTGCAATTTAGACACGCTGCCTTAGTGTATTCTTGGCTGGTTGAATTTCATGTCAGAGCAAGCCCTCACAATATGAAATATTCTTAAACAANATCTTGATCTTATTGCTTCACTCATTTTATCATAGCGGGCATTGGTTTGCAACATGCGCCTGGATGCAGCCTGCCGTGAAAATATCAGACAGATATTACCCCGTGTTCAAATTTTGGGCATNGGGCTTTCTTTGTCTGTTTTCAGGGAAACCGNGATGTGGAGGGTGTCCGCCAGACGCTGGACGTGCAGCAAAAGGACGCCCCCATCTTAAAAAGGGCGTCCCTTCAAACTGTGATCAGAGATCTTCAANCGAAANGGCTGGCTNNCCGTTNTNTCCCTGGCGGACGACGATCCGCTGGCCCAATTCCTCCCGNATCTCTGGATAATCGCTGCGGTAGTGGGAGCCTCGGCTTTCCCGGCGCAGGAGCATAGCCNCCGCTGCNGCCTGGGCCGCTGTCACCATAGACAGGAGCCGCAGTGTATCCCGATAGCGTTCCGGGACATCCTCTCCTAANTGCGGACAACAGGGACGGCGATGCGCCCTGATCCTGTCTGCAATCGNTTGCAGTTCTCCAAGCGTCTGGCAAAGTCCCTGCTCATCCCGGANCAGCATCATGTGGCGGAAGGACAGGTCCAGGATACGNTCNATCTCTTTGCNGGCATCCTCTACGGCAAAATCCGGCAGCCAGCAGAAAGNCCCGCTTCCGNCCGCCTGNGCGGCAAAGTCCGCCGCTTCCCGGCCTGCCGCGCTGCCAAATACCAGGCCGTTGGCCAGAGACATGCCGCCNATACGGTCGGCCCCGTGCATCCCGGTCGTTGCCTCCCCGCAGGCATAGAGCCCCGGTATTCCTGTGGAAGCAGATGCGTCGATACAGANGCCCCCATTGGAAGCGTGATAAAAATTCCCTACAATGATTTCATCGTCAAATCCAAGGCCCTTCTCCTCCTTAAGCCAGCGGAAGTAGTAGTCGGAGAATTCGGAGGGGTGGTTCTTGATAGCGTCATCATAGCGCATACGGACGCCTTGTCCGCTCCTGCGGAATGCCTCAAAGAGCTGAATATCCACATGGCGGGAATAGAGCCGGGTAGAGAAGGGGCCATGGGTGGACCGCTCGTCCAGCGCCCGGGTCCAGTCGATCCCGCTGCCGGGCCGCATAATGGGCTCCCCGGTGTCATAGTCAAAAAATCTGCTGAAGCGGAAAGCCCGCTCGTTGCAGAGCGTCCGAAAGTGGGGGCTGATAAACCCCGGGATCATCTGGATAAACTCCAGGTTGGCCAGCGTCGCCCCGGCATCCAGGGCCAGCGCCTGCCCCATCACCGAGAGGCCGTCATTCCCGCACCGGTAGCGGAACATGGGGGCCAGCCCACCGGAGGCCAGAATTACACTGCCGCAGGAAATATGGACCATCTGGCCCCGATGGATGACCGCTGCTCCCGTGATCGCCCCGCCGTCCCGGCAGAGGCGGATGACCTCGGTGTCCGGCAGCTGCTGGATGCCCAGACGTACGAACTGTTCCTTCAGGGCGTCCCGCACCTGCTGCTTGAAAAAGAGGAACCAGCTGCGGACCTTATTGTCAAAACAGGGAATGTATTCCCGTTCTGTTTCCTTGTTCTTCGGTTCGGCCATCCGGAGGCCCAGACGTCCCAGGTCCTCCACCTCGCCCAGGATATGATGGACCAGGTAGTCCACCAGGGCGTGGTCCGTCATACCCATACCGACATATTCGATTCGCCGGGCAAAGTCCTCCGCGTCCGCCTGGTTTTCCGGTCCCATGAGCCCAAATCCCCACGCCCCCTTGCAGAAACTGGAGCCGGAGAAAATGGCATCCTCGCTGACAATGGCTACCTGCGCACCTGCTTCGGCAGCCCGGATAGCGGCAATGGCTCCGGCAAAACCGGCCCCTGCCACCAGCACATCTGTTTTTATTTGCTTCACAGCCGATACCTCTTAAGTCTGTGCCCGGCTGGCCTTGAAATGCTCCGCCGCACGCTTCAGGACAGGGGAGAGCAGGGTGACAAGCGCTGCCGCAAAGAGAATCAGGGCCAGGGGATGGTCCAGCATAAGGCTTAGATCCCCGGAGCTGATGAGAAGATACCGCCGGAAATTGGACTCCGTCATGCTGCCCAGGATATAGCCGATCACCAGGGCGGAAAGCGTAAACTCATGCTTCGCCGCCAGATATCCGACCAGGCCTGCGACCACCATAACAATAATATCCTCAAAGGTGTGGGTAAAGGAGTATGTCCCCACGAAGCACAGCACAAAGATAAGGGGGATTAGGTGCCTGGACTTGATGAGTACGATCCTGATGACAAATCGCAGCAGGATAAAGCCTGCGATGAGCATAATGATGTTGGAGAGGAACATACCCAGGAAGATCTGGTAGGCGCTTTCCAGGTGCGTGGTAAAAAGCGTGGGCCCCACGGATATGCCCTTGATGGTCAGCGCCCCCAGCAGCATGGCCGTGCAACTGTCCCCTGGGACGCCCAGAGAGAGCATAGGGATCATGGCGCCGCCGGTGACGGCATTGTTGCCCGCCTCCGGCGCAGCGATCCCTTCCGGGCAGCCGGTGCCGAAGTTCTCCTTGTGTTTGGACCAGCGCTTGGCCTCGTTATAGGAGATAAAGCTGGCAATATCCCCGCCCGTCCCGGGAATGGCGCCGATCACCGTGCCGATCACGCTGGAGCGCAGCCAGGTGGGGAAACAGCGCTTGATGTCCGCCCTGCTGGGCAAAACGCGGGTCATGGCCTTGCCGTCCTGGAATATCGCCTCCGCCTTTTCACCACCTGCCTGCTCCCGGGCCAGCTCTTCCACAGATATGAGGGCCTGAGAGAAGGCGAAAAGGCCAATGAGCAGGGGGATCAACGGCAGGCCGCCCACCAGATAGGAGGTGCCGAAGGAGTAGCGGATCGTCCCGCTGATGGGATCGATCCCCACACAAGCCAGCAGCAGGCCGATCACACCGCCAATGAGTCCCTTGATAATGGACTTGGACGATACAGATGAGATGATGCTGATGCCAAACACCGCAAAGGCACAGTATTCAAGGGAGGTGAACTTCAGCGATACCCGGGCCAGCGTAGTGGCACAGAAGATGAGACAGATGGCGCTGAAAATCCCTCCAAAGCCGGAGGAGATCGTGGAGATCCCCAACGCCCGGCCCGGTTCTCCGTTGCGGGCCATAGGGTGGCCATCCAGCATTGTGGCGGCATTGGCGGGGGTGCCGGGCGTATTGAGCAGGATAGCGGAAATTGACCCGCCGTAAACGCCTCCGCAGTACACCCCCAGCAGCATGACAACGCCTGCAACGCCGTCAATGGTATAGCAGAAGGAAAACAGCAGTGAGATCGCCATATTGGTGGAGATCCCCGGCATAGCGCCCAGAACGATCCCGGCCACCACACCTATGGCGAGCCACACCAGCGTTACAGGTGAAAATACGCCGGCCGCGGCTGCGGCCAGAGCGGATAGGTCCATAGAAGCTCCTCCTTTACATAAAGAACGGCGGCGCCAGATGGGATGAAAGAATCACCTCAAAGACGACGTAGATGAACGCCAACAGTCCCAGATCATAGAGCACAATAGTCTTCCAATCGCGCTCCCCGAAGGCGAGCAGGAAGAGGGGCACAAAGATCAGGTTGGAGATAAGGCAGCCCAGCAGGCGGAAGGAGACCGTGTAAGCCAGGACCAGCAGGATCGTGCGTACCACTGCCCGGAACTCCGTACTCTTCCATTGCAGCGGCGCGGGGATGTCCCGCTTGTCCAGGGCAGTGCTCACCGCCAGCAATGCGGCCAGCAGGATGAGAAGGATGCAGAGGATGGTGGGCCAGGAGGCGGCGGTCGTCGCGCCGTCCAGGGAGTAGCCCCCGTAGCTGCGTCCTACCCACAGGAAGACCGCCCCCATGATGGCGGTCAGCAGGCTGATAATATAATTTGCCGTCTTCATCTGAGGACCTCCGTATAAAGATCGATTCGATCGCGAACCATTTTTCAGTTCCGTTTGAAAAAGCCGGGGACCAGGACGGTCCCCGGCTGTCCGGTGCTTACTCCACACCCAGGGATTTCAGCAGGTTGCTGTAAAAGACATACTGCTGGCTGAAATAATCCTTGGCGTCGTTGCCGTTGATGGAGGCGGCAGTGATAAAGAGATCCTCCATGGCGGAGACGTACTTCCCATCCTTGGTAGCGTTGGTGAAGATATCTACCAGGTAGTTATATACGTCGTCCGGCGTATCCTTGGGAGCGGCCAGGGCGCAGTAGGTAGTAAAATCGATATCCACGGCGTAATCCCCAGTCAGGGCGCTGACCACGGGAGCGTCATAGGCGGTCCCCTTGCCGAAGCTGGCCAGGACCTTGATCTCTCCGGCCTGGATCTGTGCATCCAGAGTGGAGGAGGGGCAGACCACTACGGCATCCACCTCCGGGTTCTCTGCCACCAGAGCGGTGATCGCCGCCGCGTCACCGTCGGCGTAAGGGATGCCGGTGAACGACTTTCCCCAGCCCTCTGCCGCAGCAATGAAGGCCAGATCGCCCATACCGTAAGCGCCGGAGTTGCCGATACGCGTAGAGGCATCCAGCTTGTCCACAAAATCGTAGACATCGGTGTAGCCGGAGTCTGTGCGGACGCAGAGCATCATGGGAATGGTGAAAATGACGCTGATAAAGCGGTAGTCGTCAATGGTTACAGGGCAGTTGTAGGACTGCATGTTGGACATGATGTTCAGCTCCGCCACTACCATGCTCAGGGTGTAGCCGTCCGCTTTGGCATTGGCTCCCTGAGCCATACCGGTGACGCCGCTGGCACCGGTGACGTTCTCGGGGACAAAGTGCAGATTCTCATCCAGACTCTCAGCACAGTTGAGCAGAGTGCGGGCCGCCGTATCCGTGGGGCCGCCGGCCCCCTTGGGGACAATGACAGTGATGTTCTGACTGGGGTAGGACTTCGATGAGCAGGCTCCCATGGCGAGGACCATGGCAATGCTCAGCACAAGGGCCAGGACTTTCTTGAAGTTTGATGCTTTCATGACAATACCTCCTGTACAAATTACGATACGTTGTGGATCGCTGCTTCGCCGGATCTGCCGCCTTCCGGCAGCCCGGCCTGTTTCATCAGGTGAAAGCCTCGGTCCTTCGGACGGCAACGCCATCCGGCGACCGGCTGAGGCTCAGTACATAGGGAGCGCTCTCCGTTTGGGGGAAGTCCTTGCGGTAATGGCTGCCCCGGCTTTCCCTCCGGGCCAGAGCGGCGGTGAGGATCAGCTCCGCGCTGAGAAGGGTGCTGCGCGTCTCATAGAATTCCCATAGATCCGGACCGCCGTATTCCTCCAGCGCCATCTGCCAGTTCCGAACGGCTTCCAGGGCTGCTGCCATGTCCGCTTCGCAGCGAACCACATTGACGCTGCGCCACATCAGTTCCCCCACCTGGCGGCGCATTGCACCCAGGTCCATGGACTCCTTGCCGGTGGGCGTCAGCTCAGGAAATACCACGCCGTCAAAGGAAACGGGGTGTTCCCCGGCAAACCAGGCCGCATTCCTTCCCGCCCGTGTGCCAAATACCTGGCAGGCTGCGTGCATATAGCCGCCCAAGCGGTTTGCCCCGTGGGGGCCAGACACCATCTCCCCCGCAGCGTACAAGCCCGGCACCTCTGTCATCGCCTCCGCGTTGATTTTGACGCCGCCGTTGCAGGCATGGGCAAATGGCGTAATGGACAGCTCGTTGTCATAGGGATTCTTTTCCTCCTCAAACCACGAGTAGTATAACCCCCACACCGGAATTTCCTCCAGCTTCTCCCGGGGGATAACGGACAAATCGACCGCCACACCCTTGCCGCCATTTTCCAGAGTTTCTTCAAAAATTGCCGTATCCAGATAGAAGCTGTCATCCGTGCAGGAAAATGGGAAGTGCTTGGCATGCTGCTCCATCATCTGCTCCAGCGGCCGGGGGAACCGGTGCTCGCGCCGGAACTTAATATCCGGCTTCAGGCAGAGGATGCGGTCCAGAAAGAGCGCGTTATATTTCGGTTCCAGAACTCCCAGCCCGAATTGCATAAATTCCAGATTGGCCAGACTGCAGCCTGCTCGGTAGGCCAGGCTGTAGCCGTCCCCCGTCATCCCCGGGGAGGCAAAGTTGTGCTGGTAGATGCCGGTGGCGCCTCCTGCTGCCAGGACTACCGCCCCTGCCAGGCAGCAAAGGATCTTCCCGTCCCGTGAGACAGCCATTGCCCCGCAGCAGACGCCATCTTTTTTCAGCAGCTCCACCGCCATGAACTCTTCCAGCAGCGTCACGCCGAAGCGGTCCACGCTCTGCTTCATCTGCTCCTTGATGCGGGCAGGGTGGATAAACTGATAGGCGCGGCTTTTGCTGGAAAAGCAGCCGTATACCTGCCGGGGCTTACCGTTGGAGCCGGCCAGCAGCTCCAGGCCGAACAGATCCACCAGATCGTCCACGCGGGAGGCGGCTTCATCCGTAACCACCCGGGCCAATTCGGCGCTGCACGTCCCCTGGGCTGCCCGCATGACATCGTCAAAAAAGACATCTGTGGAATCCGTGCCGTCATTCTCCCCGGTGGCCGCCTGCATATCCCAGCCATATGTCAGTTCCGAAAACATGACTCCTGCACTGCCGAATTTCCCTTTTGTAAGCAGGATCACTTCGTCAACGCCTGCCCGCTTAGCCTCTACGGCAGCCCGTATTCCGGATTCGCCGCCGCCGATGACCAGCACGCTGCATTGTCTTATCTCCATTTGATCCCCTCCTTTCCTCTTCTCAGAGTTTCTCAGGCTGTGTGCTTTTCAGTTCAAAATATTGCAGGCACTTTTGCTTGGAGTGATAAATATGGTCATACATCATGTGGCCCGCCAAAACCGGATCGTGCTCCCGCAGTGCCCGCAGGATTAAGCCGTGGCGTTGAATGCCGTCGTCAATGGACCCCTCCACCAGGCTGCTGAAATCGATGACGTCCTTGATGGTGGTACTCATCGCTTCAATGAGCATGACCAGCAGGTTGTTGCGGGATGCCTTGGCGATCGCCAGGTGGAACGCAAAATCGTACTCCCGCCGCTCCTCCGGCGTCAGGCTGTAGTCCTTCAGCTTCGCAAGGCATGACTCCATCTGGGCAAACTCCGGCTCCTGAACATAGAGAGCCGCTTTCTGAGCCGCCTCTCGCTCCAGAATGCTGCGTACGTCGTAAATTTCTGCATAGCTGATATAATTGGTACGGACGATCCGGGCTACCGCACTTGATAAATACTGAGCTTCCGGCTTGGTAATGTAAGCCCCGCTGCCTACCTTTGAATCGATCAGATCCCGCTCCCGCAGAAGCTTCATGGCCTCCCGGATGATCGTCCGGCTGACATTGAACTGCTCCGCCAGCTGGAACTCCGAGGGCAGACGCCCGTCCTCGTAATGCTGGGCAATGATCTCTGCCTCCAGTTCATCAGCGATCTGCTCATACAGGTTTATTTTCTTGCAGGCATTCTCACTGTCCATTTGCCGGTCCCCCTTCATCTTCTTTCGTTTGGATCTCCCGGATAAACTCTAAGGTCTGTGTGCTGCCCATGCTCATAAAAGTGATATCATCACCGCAGCCCAGGAGAGAAATTCCCCTCTGAATCCACTCCCGAACAAAATCCCGGTCAGCGCAGCCCAAAGAAACACCGAAGGGCATGCCGTTTTTCTTGCAGATTTCCGCAATGTGATCATAGACCGGCTGCATAGCCGGAGCGCGGACGTTTCCCAGGCAGCCGTAGGAGGCTGATAGATCGTTGGGGCCCACCACTACCACATCGATGCCTGGAACTTGCAGGATCTCTTCCAGGTTTTCCACTGCATCCCGGTGTTCGATTTGCAGGATGCGGAGGAATGAGTCATCCACCTGATCCAGATACTGCCTGTTTTCTATGAAGCCATATTGGTTTGCCCGCCGGGGGCCGAATCCACGCACACCCTTTGGCGGATAGAAGCAGGCGGCCATGGCCCTGCGGGCCTCCTCCGCAGTGCGGATGTAGGGGAAGATGATGCCATCAGGACCCATTTCCAGGACCGGCTTTGCCAGAGCCGGGTCGTTCCAGGCGATCCGGACCAGAGAGGCCGTCCCTCCTGAGGCGGCAGCCTGAATATGCTGCAGGATCACAGGAAGCGTAAAGGCACAGTGCTCTCCGTCGATCCAGACGAATGCAAAGCCGTGATAGCCGAAAAGCTCAGTAATGGCCGAATCCGTCAAGAACGAATGAGCGCCAACGATCAATGTTCCCGAGGCAAGTT
This sequence comes from Oscillibacter sp., assembly GCA_014799915.1. GTDB lineage: Bacteria > Bacillota > Clostridia > Oscillospirales > Oscillospiraceae > Pelethomonas. The sequence goes on along the minus strand of JAAVHD010000062.1, from coordinate 26,745 downwards.
TCTGCCGCAGCGCCGCAGCTGTCTCATACATGCTTATACCTTACCTTTCCGTTGCAACACGGGTCCCGCTGACGCACATGCGGACGGCGGAAGCAACAGCGTGATTTGACGTACCATTTGTCTGACCAGAGGTCACACCGCGGCACGGGCACGGAAGATATCCCCGTTCCTGCCGTAGCGTCGTCTGATTTGTGTGTCAGATTATATATCTTCTGTCATACAAATGTCAAGGGGGTTGTCTGCATTTTGTATAGAATAACAATATTTATGTCATCAATATGTGCATAGTGACAATCTAGTCGGATAATATGTCGTACAAATATAAATTAAAATGTACGACATATCGGCAATTATACCTGGAGCAGCAACAGAAATAGGGAAGCTGCTATTCTCGATTCTGATTTCAATGAGAAGCAGAGCTTCCAAAGGGGATAGCAGCCTGCCATGAAAATATCAGACAGATATTACCCCGTGTTCAAATTTTGGGCACGGGGCTTTCTTTGTCTGTTTTCAGGGAAACCGTGATGTGGTATCCTGCGGCCATAGAGGATAGAACGCCTCCCAACTAGACAAGATACAGGAGGACACATCATGATACCCAAGAGCCTGAGCAAATTAGGCATGAAGACCGCTTACAGTTACATTGAGAAGGACCCCGAGAAGAACCTCCCCAAGCTGATGGCCTGGGTGGACAAGCTGGCCGGGTCCGGTCCTGACAGTTTTCAGGAGCAGCGGGATGCTTTCCGCGCCGTCATCAACGACCCGAGCAACAACATGTATCAGCTGATGATGAACATTTTCCGGGACGTGGACAGCGACGTGCTGAAGGCCACCTTCGAGAATTTCTTCCTCAACGCCAACATCATCGGCTGGCCCATCCAGGAGGAAATGCGGGCCAAGTATAACTGCAATATTCCCTGGGCAATCCTGCTGGACCCCACCAGCGCCTGCAACCTGCACTGCACCGGCTGCTGGGCCGCCGAGTACGGCAACAAGCTGAACCTGAGCTTTGAGGAGATCGACTCCATCATCCAGCAGGGCAAGGAGCTGGGCGTTTACATGTACATCTACACCGGCGGCGAGCCGCTGGTCCGCAGGACGGACCTGATCCGCCTGTGTGAGAAGCACACAGACTGTCAGTTCCTGGCCTTCACCAACGCCACCCTTATCGATGAGGCGTTTGCGGACGATATGCTTCGTGTGAAGAATTTTATGCCCGCCATCAGCCTGGAGGGCTTCGAGACAGCCACCGACGGACGCCGGGGCGACGGCGTATACCAGAAGGTGGTCAGAGCGATGAACATTCTGAAGGAGAAGCGCCTGCCCTTCGGCATCTCCGCCTGCTACACCAGCCAGAACCTGGACTCCATCAGCTCTGACGCTTTTCTCGACCAGCTGGTGGAGTGGGGCGCGCGGTTTATCTGGTATTTCCACTACATGCCCGTAGGCAACGACGCGGCCCCCGTGCTGCTGCCCAACCCCCAGCAGCGGGAGCAGATGTATCACCGCATCCGGGAGATCCGCGCCACAAAGCCCATTTTCGCCATGGACTTCCAGAACGACGGCGAATATGTGGGCGGGTGCATCGCCGGCGGACGGCGGTATCTGCATATCAACGCCAACGGCGACGTGGACCCCTGCGTTTTCATCCACTACTCCGACTCCAACATCCGGGAGAAGACGCTGCTGGAGTGCCTGCAAGGGCCTATGTTCATGGCCTATCACGACGGCCAGCCTTTCAATGAGAACCACCTGCGTCCCTGCCCCATGCTGGAGAACCCGGAGCTGCTGCGGGAGATGGTCCACCGCACCGGCGCCCACTCCACCGACCTGCAATCCCCGGAGACGGTGGACCACCTGTGCGACAAATGTACATCCTACGCCCAGTGCTGGAAGCCGGAGGCGGACCGCCTGTGGACTGCCAGCGAGGAAGCAAAGGCAAAAAAGAAGCAGAAATAATCTTGAAACGGGAGTGGAGCTATGCCCAAAAAAGACTGGGGGAAGAAGATCCTCCATTCCAAAACCTATAAAATCATCATCCTCTGCGTCTGGCTGATCATCCTGGGAACCTGCCTGCTCTGCCGGGACCGGTTTTCAGTGGAGAGCATCTTACAGGCGTCGCCGCAGAACATGCTGCTGGCCGCGCTGTTCATGCTGCTCCTGTTCGCGCTGAAAAGCCTCAGCGTCTTCATCTACTGCGGCATCCTCTTTATTGCCTCCGGGATCATTTTCCCCCTGCCCGCGGCTATTCTGATAAATTTCCTGGGAGCGGCGGTGATGGTATCCCTGCCCTACTGGCTGGGACGGCAGATGGGCGGGGAGCTGATCGACTCCATCATCTGCAAGTACCCCAAGACGGCATTCCTGCGGCAGCTCCAGATGGAGAACGAGCTGTTCCTCTCTTTCATCACCCGCATCATCAACATCCTGCCCAGCGACGTCCTCAGCCTCTACATGGGCGCGTCGGGGATCTCCTACGGCAAATATTTGCCGGGGAGCATCGCCGGGATGCTGCTGACCATCATCACCTTCCCCATCGTTGGTTCCAGCATCACTGATCCCACCTCGCCGCTGTTCATTGCGTCGGTGGCCATCCAGGTGGTGGTGACAGTGGCGTCCATTACCGGATACGCGCTGTATCTGCGGAAGAAAAGTAAATCTTAGAACCAGGCCGGGACCGTTCCTCGCGGATGGCCCCGGCTGCTTTTGTCCAAAGGGTGGAATTTCCAGCCATTCGGATTTATGGATATTGTACAATTCTATTCCCGCGGGAAATGTGCTATACTGCAACAAACACAGCCCTTTCCGGGGTTAAACTCAATGGAGGAGTACCATAAAATGCCAAATTTTACGAAACGTGCCATAAAGGAAGCGTTTTTGCGGCAGCTCACAGAGCGTCCCTTGAGTCAGATCACCGTCAAGGACATCGTAGAGGAGTGCGGCATCAACCGCAATTCCTTCTACTACCACTACGAGGGCATCCCCGCCCTGCTGGAGGAGATTATCGCCGGGGAACTCGACCGGCTTACCAAGGCTTATCCCAGCATCGATTCCATGGAACAGGGGGTAGAGGCCGCCGTGGAGTTCATCCGCGCCAACAAGCGGGCGGTGCTGCACATCTACAATTCCATCAGCCGGGATGTTTTTGAGCGGTATCTGATGGAGACGTGCCGCTATGTGGTGGCGACCTACGTGGACACAGCCCTGGCCGGGCGGCCCATCAACGAAGCGGACAAATCCATTCTGATCCGCTACCACACCTGCGCCTGCTTCGGCAACATCATTGATTGGCTCAACGGCGGCATGAAGGACGACCTCTCCGCCTACTTCCGCCGCATCTTCCAGCTGAAGATCGTCCGCGGCTGGGAGGACGGCATCTATGTGCCGGTAGAGTCATGACCTTCCGTTTTTAGGCAGAAGCGTCCCTGTGTCTGGTTTTTAGTCGATTTGATCCCCGTGCCTGATTTTTGGGCACGGGGATTTTTCCGTCCATTTTCAGCAGCGGCCCGCCCTGCTATACTGTGAACATACCAAGGAGGTGGAAACATGAAAATGCGTTCCATGACGCCCATGCGGGTGGCAAAGACCGGATATATCCTGATGTCCCTGATCTTCTGTGCGCTGGGCCTGCTGTTTATTCTCCGGCCGGACCAGTCCCTCGCCGTGATGGGCCGGGTACTGGGGATCGCCATGATCGCCTTCGGCGCGTTCAAGCTGGTGGGCTACTTCTCCCGGGACCTGTACCGGCTGGCCTTCCAGTATGACCTGGAGTTCGGTATCCTGCTGGTCGTCCTGGGGATCATCGTCCTGCCCCGGTCCGAGGACGTGATGGGCGTGCTGGCGGCGGCGCTGGGGATCGCCATCCTGGCGGACGGACTGTTCAAGGCCCGCATCGCCACGGACTCCCGGGCCTTCGGCATCCGCGACTGGTGGGTGATTTTGGTTCTGGCGGTCATCACCTGCGGCGCGGGCGGGCTGCTGGTACTGCGGCCCTGGCAGGGTGCGCGGCTGCTGGCACGGCTGTTGGGCGTATCCCTGCTGTGCGAGGGGGGATTGAACCTCTGCGTAGCGGTCAGCACGGTGAAGATCATCGACCACCAGCACCCGGACGTGATCGAGGTCGAGTACACCGGAATTTAAGAGTACGAATAAATTTTTTGGAAAGGAAGACTGAGCACTCATGCGTTTTTCCAAAGCGGTGGTCAAGTACCGCATCCCGATTCTCATCGTGTCCCTGCTCCTGCTGATTCCCTCTGTTCTGGGTATGGCGGGGACCCGCATCAACTACGATATGCTGGACTACCTCCCGGCGGATATGGACACCGTAGTGGGCCAGAACGAGCTGCTGGAGGAGTTCGGCAAGGGGGCTTTCTCTTTCATTATCCTGGAGGATATGCCCAATAAGGACGTCGCCGCGCTCAGGGCCCAGATCGAGCAGGTGGACCACGTGGAGACCGTACTGTGGTACGACTCCCTGCTGGACCTGTCGGTGCCCATGGAGCTGCTGCCCCAGGAGCTGTACGGTGCGTTCAACACAGATAACGCCACCATGATGGCCGTGTTCTTCGACACCTCCACTTCCTCCGACCTGACCATGGACGCCATCCGGGAGATCCGGGGCATCGCCGGGAAGCAGTGCTTCGTCTCCGGCATGTCCGCCCTGGTGACGGACCTGAAGGATCTGTGCGAGAAGGAGGAGCCCATCTACGTGGGCATCGCCGTGGCCCTGGCCTGCGGAGCCATGCTGCTCCTGCTGGACAGCTGGCTGGTGCCCTTCGTGTTCCTGGCCAGCATCGGGATGATGATCCTCATGAACCTGGGCAGCAACTACTTTATGGGAGAGATCTCCTACATTACCAAAGCTCTGTCTGCCGTGCTGCAATTGGCCGTTACGATGGACTACTCCATCTTCCTGTGGAACAGCTACAACGAGCAGCGGCATCTCCACGAGGACAAGAACGAGGCCATGGCCACCGCCATCCAGGCCACCCTGGCCAGCGTAGTCGGCTCCTCCATCACCACCGTTGCGGGCTTCATCGCCCTGTGCTTCATGTCCTTCACCATGGGCCGCGACCTGGGCATTGTGATGGCCAAGGGCGTGCTGCTGGGCGTGCTGGGCTGCGTGACCGTACTGCCCGCCCTGATTCTGGTGTTCGACAAGCCTCTGCAAAAGACCCGCCACCGGTCCCTGATCCCCAACATGGCCGGACTGGCCAAGGGCGTGGTAAAGGTGTTCCCCGTGTTCCTGGTGATCTTCGCTCTTGTGATCCCCCCGGCTCTGTCCGGTTACAACAAGACCAACCAGGAGGTCTACTACGACATGGGCCAGTGCCTGCCGGAGGATATGGAGTATGTCATTGCCAACAGCAAGCTCTCCGAGGATTTTGATATTGCCTCCACCCACATGCTGCTGGTCAGCGCGGATATCCCCTCTAAGGACGTGCGCGCCATGATAAGCGAAATGGAAGACGTGGACGGCGTGAAGTACGTCCTGGGGCTGGAGTCCGTCCTGGGCTCCCGGGTGCCTCTGGAGATCCTGCCGGAGTCCGTCACCTCCATCCTCCGCAGTGACAAGTGGGAGCTGATGCTGGTCAACTCCGAGTATAAGGTGGCCGGCGAGGAGGTCAACGCGCAGATCAGCCGTCTGGGCTCCATCCTGAAGCGCTACGACCCCAACGGGATGCTCATCGGTGAGGCCCCCTGCATGAAGGACATGATCGAAACAACGGACCACGACTTCCAGGTGGTCAACGCGGTATCCATCATCGCCATCTTCCTCATCATCGCCCTGGTGGAAAAGAGCCTGAGCCTGCCCTTTATCCTTATCGCGGTCATNGAGGCGGCNATCTTCGTCAACCTGGGCCTGCCCCACTACCTGGGTCAGAGCCTGCCCTTCATCGCCCCCATCTGTATCAGCACGATCCAGCTGGGNGCAACCGTTGACTACGCTATTTTGATGACGACCCGTTATAAAATGGAACGNATCAACGGNGCGGATAAGAAANCCGCCGTCCATACGGCNCTGGCTACCTCGATNCCCTCCATCATCGTCTCCGGCATGGGCCTGTTCGCCGCCACCTTCGGCGTGGCCCTGTANTCCGAGATCGACATTATCAGTTCCATGTGTATGCTGATGGCCCGCGGGGCNGTGGTCAGCATGGTATCTGTTATCTTCATCCTGCCCGCCCTNCTGCTTCTGTGCGATGGGNTCATCCGGGCAACTACCTTTGATATGCGCGGCAGAACAAAGCGCGCCCATTCTAATCAGGAGGTCTATGTGAAATGAAAAANTCTNTTATAAAAGCTGTATCCCTGTGCCTGTGCGGCACGTTAGCCGCCGGATGNGTGGGCGTTCACGCCCTGGCTTCCGGTAATGAGGCGGCNGANCCNGTCAAACCGGTTCAGCTCAGCGCGACCGCGNCTGTCCAGGCNCCCCAGCCCTCCGCCAAAGACGANACCGTCTATGTGCTGACNAANGCCGACGGCACGGTGGAAAAAATCATNGTCAGCGACTGGCTCAANAATGCCAANGGCAGCGCGTCCCTGGCGGACTCCGCCATGCTGGACGGTGTGGAGAACGTGAANGGCAGCGAGTCCTTCACCCTCAGCGGCGGCACCCGCGTCTGGGATGCCCAGGGGAACGANATNTACACCCAGGGCACCACGAATCAGGCCCTCCCGGTGGACATGACCGTCAGCTATACCCTGGACGGCAAGNCNNTNTCCCCGGAGGAGCTGGCCGGNAAGAGCGGCAGGGTCACNATCCGCTTTGACTACACCAACNACGAGTANCAGATGATGNACNTAGACGGCAAGCAGGAAAAGATTTATGTCCCCTTCGCCATGCTCACCGGCATGGCNCTGGACAGCGAGATTTTCCGCAATGTGGAGGTCTCCAACGGCAAGNTCTATAACGACGGCGACCGCACGGCGGTGATCGGNATGGCCTTCCCCGGTTTGCAGGAAAACCTGGATGTNGACCCCGAAAAGCTGGANATCCCNNATTATGTGGAGATCACCGCCGANGTGACCGGCTTTGAACTGGGGACNACNCTCACTGTGGCNGTCAGCGANCTGTTCGGAGAGCTGGATACGGACCNNCTGGACNNTACCGATGATCTGAACAAGTCCCTTGANAAGCTCACCGATGCGATGGGCCANCTGATGGACGGNTCGGATCAGCTGTANGACGGTCTGNGNACNCTGCTGGACAAATCCACCGAGCTGGCAGNNGGCGTTGACAAGCTGGCGNCGGGGGCCGGGNCGCTGAAAACCGGTGTGGACGCCNTGGAAACCGGNGCGGCCCAGCTTCAGGANGGGACCGAGACCCTCAGCGCCGGCCTGGANACNCTGAACGGAAACAGTGANNCCCTGAACGCGGGCGCGAANCAGGTCTTNGATACNCTGNTNGCCTCNGCCAGCCAGCAGTTGACTGCCGCCGGGGTGACGCTGCCCGCNGAGCTGACAGCNGAAAANTACGGCACGATNCTGGACGGCGTGATCGCCGCCCTGCCCGAGGCGGCGTCGGGANCTGTGGTCCAGCTGAANGCCTCCCTGGACAGCTACAATCAGTTCTACCAGGGCNTNCAGAGCTATACNGCGGGCGTAGCCCAGGCGGCTGCCGGGGCCGAAAGTCTGAAGACCGGCGCANCCCANTTGAACGGCGGCGCNTCCCAGCTCAGCGGCGGCGCGGCNGAGCTGTACNGNGGCATCACGACGCTGAAAAACAGNACCCCNGCNCTGGTGGACGGCGTNANNCAGCTGCGGGACGGTTCNAAGNANNTGNCTGACGGNCTGGATGAGTTCAACCGNGAGGGNATCCAGAAGCTGGTGGATGCCGTGGACGGCGATCTGGAAGGTTTGGTGGAGCGCTTGAAGGCTACGGCGGATGTGTCCAGAGGCTACCAGTCCTTCTCCGGCATTGATCCGGAGACAGACGGACAGGTGAAATTTATCTACCGGACCGCGCCTGTGGAGATCAAAGAGTAAGTAAAGAGAGATAGGGAGTCCCTGCCGTGAGCGCGGCAGGGACTCTCTTGTATTCTGCTGAAACCGCAGCCCATGCGCAGCAAGTGAAACGGGATAAAATCCTGGTTCTTCGACATATCTATTGACTTTATACCAAAAATGTATAATAATGTAAAATATGTCGAAACTTCTGCTTATAATATGATAGAAAGAGAGACTTCTATATGCAGGAACAACTTGCTGGCAGAACCATCCGGCAGAAACGGCTGGAGCGTGGCCTGACCCATGAAGAACTGTGCGCGGGACTGTACGACCCCGCTACGCTCTCCCGCATTGAAAACGGTAAACAGACGCCCTCCCGCAATCGGCTCAATGCCCTGTTTCAGCGGCTGGGCGAACCCCACGACAGATATTACACCATCCTGACCTCAAGCGAGGCGGAAGCCGATAGGCTGCGGTCCGAAATCGACGACAATATTGCCCGGTTTCAGAAGTCGTTGGGAGAAGAAAAGCACCAAGTCCGGCTGGACGCATTGGAACAGCTGGACCAATTGGAGTCGATCATGGAAGATGACGACAACATTACCAGTCAATATATTTTGGCCGCGCGGGCGATTCTGGGGAAAGAATCCGGACCATACGATCTGGAGGTCAGACTGGATATGCTGCTGCGAGCGATTTGGCTGACTGTACCGCAACTGGATCTGGAGGCGCTGGACAGGCGTTTATACAGCTTCGACGAAGCGGAGATCATCAGCCAGATTGCCGGAACATACTCCGACGCGGGACAGCATGAAAAAGCAGCTGGCATTTTCTACCAGCTGCTTACATATATGCGGGAGCACTATCAAAATGTGACCTATCCCTCCCGGCATATCGTTCCCGCGACCCTCAACTACGCCCGGGAGCTCTGCCTGATGGGCCGTTACAGGGAAGCGCTGGAAACCGCTGCACAGGGGCAAAAGACGTGCCTGGGCTATGGATATTGCTTGTCTCTGCCTGATTTGCTGGCTGTCATGGCGGAATGCAGGTACGCGATGGGAGAAGAGGAACAGAGCAGGGCTCTGTACCTTCAGTCCTACTACCTGTTCGAGGAAACTGGCAACGCCTATGGGTCTGCGCAGGTGAAGGCGGAAGCCTGCCAACGGTTTGGCCCTGAATTTCCGCTGTAGGAGGTGCCTGTATGGAAATCATGTACTTGGGTGAGGCCGTCCGACAGAGGAGGAAGTCGCTGGGTTTGACTCTGGAGATAGTCTGCGAGGGGCTGTGTACAATCATGACCCTGTCACGCTTTGAAAAAGGCCGGCAAACGCCCTCGCGAGATTGTGTTGTTGCAATACTCCAGCGGTTGGGACTGCCGGATGATCGATATTGTGCCCAGCTTACCCAAGCGGAAGCACTGCTGACCCATTTGCGGACAGAAATAAATGCCTATTGCAGCCAATTTGAACAAACCATAGGTGAGGAGCAACAGCAGGCCCGTAAGAGTGCGCTGGAAAAGCTGCGTGATTTGGAGCGCTGCGTCAAAAAGGATGACCGCATCAATCAACAGTTCATTCTGGGAATGCGGGCCACCTTGGAACCATATCCTCCTCAAGAACAACTGGAAATGTTGATGAAAGCCATTCGTCTGACAGTTCCACGGTTTGATCCGGAGGAGATCAGCAATTGCCTGTACTGTAGGACTGAAGTGGTAATTATTAACCAGATTGCGATTCGTTACTTTCTCTGTGGACAGCAAAGGGAAGCCATTAACATTTATGAGCAACTGCTGAAGCTCATTTTGAAACGTGACCCCGATCATAATTGTCTGCATTTGATCACATATAATTACGCCCTGTATCTTGCATTAGAAAACCGATTTGAAGAGGCGTTGGATATTTCAGCGCTTGGCCGGGAAGTTTGTATCAAGCAAGGAAATTATAGTACGCTTCCAGGGTTTTTGCATATTGAGGCAGGGTGTTATTATTATATGGGCGAGAGCAGCCGGAGCATAAGTTTGCACCGGTCCGCATATCACCTCTATGGAGCCATCATGGATACGAAAAATCAGGAAATCCTGAAAACCGACGCCAAGAAACGGTTCAATCTGACGTTTTAGATGCCGCCTCTGGGTGTATTGTCCCGCGGCTCCGGCCAATCCCCCTGAATCTCGTATCCGGGCTCGTCCGAATCATCACCGCCCAGGCCCACATGGCCTTTCTTCCCGCCTGCGTCGACGATGCCGGGCCCATCGGGGTCCAGGGTAAGGGCGGCCTGCGCCGGGATCGCCATCAGGGAGAAGCACATCATCAGGGAGAGCAGCATTGCAGTCAATTTTTTCATGGTTAGTAACCATCCTTTCCTTGTGTTACCTGAAATGAGGTACACGATATCCTATGAACGCATCATGCCGCTTATGCCAAAAATATTACTGCGTCCAAAGGATACTCTGGAAAGATGGTTTATAGCTGTTTCCTGCCCAGTATCAAAAATACCGCAGAGTGGAACAAAAATCCGTCCCGCTCTGCGGTATTCTTTGCTTGCTGTAAAGCAAATTTTAATATTCCGGTGCAAGTCCGGCCGGAGCATTCTGATCTGCCAGCATCAAAATGACAAAAATATCAGCAATATGGAAAACAAGTAGTTGAAATCCGTGTATTTTATATATAGAATATAAGAGACAGCAGGTATAGGGAAGCGTTGATATCGTGGTCCCTATAATGTGCAGTTAAGAATACATCCATCTGCAACTATTTATGCCTCAAAAAACAAATCCAATTAACAGGGGGAATTAACATGAGCAGAATACGCTTTACGGACACGAACGGCACTTTTTCCATAGAAAATGCAGAAAACTACAGTGGGCTCTATTTTCCAATTGCAGGGAAGACCGGATTAAAAAGCGCCGTAACCCCCAATCTGGGCGGAGACAGCAAAATTGATCAGGAGACCTTCCTGCTGGAACCGGTCACCATAGAAAGCCTGCACAACAACCGCTCAACCAGAAATTTCTGGTGCCGCATAGCGGACAGCGGGTGCTGGTCTGTTACAGGCACGTCCGCCGAGCAGGAAAGCCGGAAATTTACACCGGCACAGGACGCGAGCACATTGACTGCCGGATTCATGTGGCAGACGGTCAAACGGGTGTCTGAGGCCTATCGTCTGGAAGCGGAAGTCACCTCATTTGTTCCGGTTGACGAAACGGCGGAGATTATGTATGTGCGCATCCGCAACCTGGCGGAGACCGCGCAGACGATCAATCCTGTTGCGGCCATCCCGATCTATGGCAGAAGCGCCGACAATATCCGGGACCACAGAAATGTGACCTCCATGCTGCACCGCATCCGGACGGTGGAGCATGGCGTACAGGTGAAACCGACGATGTCCTTTGATGAAAAAGGCCACCGGGAAAATCACCGGACCTATTATGTGCTAGGCGCTGCCGGAGAAGGAAGCAGTCCCATCGCGTTCTATCCCACAGTAGATGCCTTTATCGGGGAGGGCGGCAGCTTTCTCCGTCCCAGGGCGGTCTACGAAGGGGCAACGGGCGTGCCGGCCGGAACGGCAATCGACGGCCGGGAAGCGATGGGCGGTCTGGTGTTTCCCCAAAAATCCCTGCTGCCGGGGCAGACGGCCGAATACATCATCCTGATGGGCGTCGCGGACGAAAATGAGGATGCGGAGCGTATTTTCTCCGCCTACAACTCGGCGGAGAAAGTACAGGCGGCGCTGGAGACGGTTAAGGCGTACTGGCAAAAGGAAGTGAACGTCCGCTATCATACCGCGGACGAAAATTTCGATCAGCTGCTGCGCTGGATCAGCTTCCAGCCGCTGCTGCGCCGGATCTATGGCTGTTCCTTCCTGCCGCACCACGACTATGGCCGGGGAGGCCGGGGATGGCGGGATCTGTGGCAGGACTGCCTCTCCCTGCTGCTGATGGACCCGGACAGCGTGGGCGATATGATTAAGGCGAATTTCGGCGGCGTGCGGATCGACGGAACCAACGCGACGATCATTGGCGCGGGCGACGGAAACTTCATTGCCGACCGCAACGGCATCGCCCGGGTGTGGATGGATCACGCCCTGTGGCCGCTGATGACCACAAGACTCTATATCAATCAAACCGGCGATATTGGTATACTGAACGTTCCGGTCCCCTACTTCAAGGACCCGCAGGCCGTGCGCGGCATGGAGATCGACGCGCTCTGGGACAGCGAGTACGGAAACCGGCAGCGGACGGAGGACGGCGGCGTCTACTGCGGCAGCATACTGGAGCATCTTCTGATCCAGCATCTGGCTGCGTTCTACGAGGTCGGAGCGCACAATATATTCCGGCTGCGGGGCGCGGACTGGAACGACGCGCTGGACATGGCGTCCGAGAACGGGGAGAGCGTCGCTTTTACCTGCGCCTACGCCGGCAATCTGCGGCAATTGGCTGAAATGATCAGACAGCTGGCGGAGAGCGGAGAGGAAACCGTGGAGGTGCTGGAGGAGCTTCAGGACCTGCTGGCGGATGATCCCGGCCTTTATGAGGACATTTCGCGGAAAAACGCGGTCCTGCGGCAGTACGCGCAGCGGTGCAGGCACAACGTCAGCGGACGCACCGTCTCCCTGCCCCTTTTGAAGCTGGCGGATGACCTGGAGGGCAAGGCGGACTGGCTGATGGAGCATCTCCGCCGCCAGGAATGGATCGACGGCGGCGCGTCCGAGGGCTGGTTCAACAGCTACTATGACAACAACCAGCGGCCTGTGGAGGGCTTTACAGAAAACGGCGTCCGCATGATGCTGACCGGCCAGGTATTTGCCATCATGAGCGGCACGGCCACCGATGACCAGGTGCGGCGCATCACCCGGAGCGCGGACCGCTACCTCTATTGCAAGGAGATCGGAGGCTACCGGCTGAACACGGACTTCCAGGAACTGAAATTTGACATGGGGCGGATGTTCGGCTTTGCCTACGGGGAGAAGGAGAACGGCGCGGTGTTCTCCCATATGGCCGTCATGTACGCCAACGCGCTTTACCGCAGAGGTTTTGTGCGGGAGGGCTATAAGGCGCTCCAGACGCTGGCGGACGCGGCGATGAATTTTGAGAANAGCAGGATCTATCCGGGCATCCCGGAGTATTTCAACGGGGATGGCCGCGGGATGTACCACTTCCTGACGGGCGTTGGAAGCTGGTANATGATGACGATGATCACNGAGGTTTTCGGCGTACACGGCGAATGGGGCGACCTGGCCNTCTCCCCCAGACTGGTGCGGGAACAGTTTGACGCGGACGGGACGGCNGCCATTTCCCTGTCCTTTGCCGGGAAAAANTTCCAGATAACGGTTNTCAATCCGGCCCACAAGGATTGCAATGAGTATNGTATCGCAANAGCCCGCCTGACNGTCCCGGCGTCCGGNCAGACGCGGGANCTGCCTGTTTCAGACGGCAGGGCGGTNCTGTGCCGTGAAGANATNCTGCNNCTTCCGGAGGAGGGCAATCAGATCGTAGTAGAACTCNNATANANGAAAGGAGCNGCCATGCAATACGGATATTTNGACGAACAGGCCAGAGAATATGTNATCACCCGCCCGGATACGCCGGAGCCGTGGGCCAACTATCTGGGTTCTCCTGANTACGGCGCGCTGATCTCCAACAACGCCGGAGGGTACAGCTTTGTGCGCTCNGGNGCCGAGGGNCGCATNCTGCGCTANGTGTTCAACCANTTNGACCAGCCGGGACGGTATATCTATCTCCGGGACAACGCCTCCGGGGACTTCTGGTCCGCGTCGTGGCAGCCGGTGGGCAAGCCGCTGACGGAGTATCAGANCCAGTGCCGCCACGGNATGGGCTACACGAAGCTGCTGGCGGANTACAGCGGCATNCACAGCGANGTCCTTTACTATGTCCCCNTGGGCAGTTCCCATGAGGTGTGGGAGCTGACNGTGCGGAACGACTCGCAGNAGACGAGGNAGCTGACGCTGACCGGATACGCTGAATTTACCAANAACGGCAACTANGAGCAGGACCAGGTCAACCTGCAATATTCCCTTTTCATCACCCGGACNCTGTTTGACGGNAACCGNNTCCGCCAGCAGATCCACGGNAATCTGGACGGCATCCCCGCGGACAGCGACGTNGATNATAAGAANGTGACCGAACGGTTTTTCGGCATGGCCGGNGCGGAGGTCTCCTCCTACTGCGGCGATAAGAANGGNTTCCTCGGNNCCTATCACGGGTACGGCGATCCGGCCGGNGTGGCGGTTGGCGANCTGGGNAATATNCTCAGCTATAACGGGAACAGCTGCGGCGCACTNTCNACAGTCNTNTCNCTGGAACCGGGAGAGGCNAANACGNTNGNCTTCCTGCTGGGCGAAAAGTCCCCNGAGGAGAGCGCGGCNATCCTGGAGGCGTATCAGAAGCCGGAGNCGGTCTGCCTGCGGGANTGGGAGGAGCTGGTCAACTCCTGGCACAGCCAGTTNGCCCATTTCCAGGTCAAGACGCCNTGCCCGGAGTTTGACGTCATGATCAACACNTGGAACGCCTACAACAGCTTNATGACCTTTACCTGGTCCCGGGCGGCCTCCTTTATNTACTGCGGNCTTCGCAACGGGTACGGCTACCGTGANACGGTGCAGGATATNCAGGGNGTGATCCATCTGNCGCCGGAGCAGGCGGCGGACAAGCTGCGCTTTATGCTCTCCGCCCAGGTGGACCACGGCGGCGGCCTGCCGCTGGTNAAATTNACCCATGATCCCGGACATGAGGATACGCCGGAGGACGCNTCCTANGTCAAGGAGACCGGGCATCCCGCCTATCGGGCGGACGACGCCCTCTGGCTGTTCCCGACGGTGTACAAATACATCGCGGAGACGGGGAATACCGCTTTCCTGGATGAAGTGATCCCCTTCGCCAATCGGGANCAGGGAAGCGTATATGAGCACCTCAAGCGCGCCCTGGACTTCTCCATGAAGCATCTGGGNCCCCACAAGATGCCGGCGGGCCTCTATGCCGANTGGAACGACTGCCTGCGGCTGGGGGCGAACGGNGAGTCCTCTTTTGTGGCGTTNCAGTTCTACTATGCCTTTACGATCCTGCAAATTTTCGCAAAGGAAAAGGGAGATACCGAATATCTCGCGTGGCTGGAGCNGNAGCAGGCNCAGCTTCGGGAGAGGCTGAACGACCTCTGCTGGAATGAGGACCGCTTTATCCGCGGCTTTACGGAGGCGGGCGAGACCATCGGNGANCGGACCGCGCCGGAGGCGAACCTGTGGCTGAATCCCCAGAGCTGGGCCGTGATCAGCGGCCTCGCGGACCGGGCCCAGGCGGAGCAGGCCATGGAGAANGTATACCAGCGGCTGAACACCGAATACGGGGCCGTTNTGATGGACCCGCCNTATCACCTCCATGCCTTTGACGGGGCGCTGGCCGTGATCTACAACGCGGGCACAAAGGAAAACGGCGGCGTGTTCTCCCAGTCCCAGGGNTGGCTGATCCTGGCCGAGGCCCTGCTGGGCCACGGGGACCGCGCGTTTGCCTATTTCCGTGAAAACGCNCCCTCCATGCAGAACGACCGCGCGGAGATNCGGGGNATCGAGCCCTACTGCTACGGGCAGTTTACAGANGGAAAGAGCAGNCCCCACGCCGGACGCTCCCACGTACACTGGCTGACCGGNACGGCNTCCACCGTCATGGTGGGGTGCGTAGAGGGCATCCTGGGGATGCGGCCGTGCCTGCANGGCATACAGATNGCGCCCGCCATTCCGNGGGAGTGGACGGAGCTGGAGATCGACAAGGANTTNCGGGGGAAGCATCTGCACATCGTTGTNCNCAANCCCAACGGCGCNGAATCCGGGTGCGTAAAAATGACGGTGGACGGAACCGTNATGGAGGGGGACTATATCCCCGAAACCGCCCTGAAGGAGCGGTCGGANATCGAACTGCTGATGTCNTAACGCNNACCGNTGTCCATTTCAAANATGGNNGGCGGAGACAAATAAAAANNNTGAGGCTGCCGCAGAGAGNATNTGCGGCAGCCTCAGCTTTTTTATAATCNTGCGGTCTGTTTCCGGAATNGNATCNGGGAATAAACTTATCCTGNNNTNNACGTCACAATCAGCCCGTCCACATTGTTCCCGGAGACGGTATACTCCCCGCNNTCCGGCAGGTANGCGGCNGTCCCGGCGCAGTACCAGATCTCATACTTCCCCGCCGCGCAGTCCACNGTCAGGTGCTGGCCGTCGTAGGGGAATTCCCTCAGATAGTCGATATATTCCTCCATGCACANGCCCTTNTCCGCCATGACCGCCGCNTGGGGCACGCCCACNTAGCGGAAGTGCCAGGGCTCNTCGC
The DNA here is from genome assembly GCA_014799915.1 of Oscillibacter sp. Taxonomy (GTDB): domain Bacteria; phylum Bacillota; class Clostridia; order Oscillospirales; family Oscillospiraceae; genus Pelethomonas. Next base: position 10,460 of record JAAVHD010000062.1, on the reverse strand, counting down.
CGATGCCGGTGATGTCCTCCTTGGCCTTGTCATAGCGGACCACCCAGCCGTAGTCCTGACAGTTCTGATTGATCCAGGCGTACTCCCCCGTGCCCTGGTACTCGGCGCTGGAGCCGTCCGCAAAGAGCAGGGAGAAGTCCACCACNAGCCCTGTNTGGTGCTCGCTGCCGCCGGGCTGGGCCACGTATTTNTCCGCGTGGGCCANCCCGTTNCGCTCNGCNCTCTGGTCAAAGAGNTGCTGCTGAAATTCCGCCGTGCGGTAGCCCGCCACCACGTTGACGGTCTTGCTGCCGCCCTGNGCCTGGAAGGCGTCCATCATGGCGTTGAGGGCGTCCAGGGCGACGGGNGCGAGGAAGACGTCCTTGTCCCGGACATAGTAGCTGCGGGTCTTGCCGTCGAAGACGCAGGTCAGGGGCTGCTCCTCCGGGAAGTGNTAGAGGATCTGGTTGTTCACCAGGATCAGGTCNCCGGTATGNATGGCCGNCTCTCCCAGCTCCGTCGGGNTACNGGCTGNCCCGTNNCCGGCGGTCTGGCCCACCNCGTTCAGCAGCTGGTCNTTAAGNCNGCCGCTCTGGCTGGNGAAGGCGCTCCNTCAGCAGGATCAGGGNAATGACCAGCAGCAGGAGCAGAAANAGCGNNGNCCATGAACCGCCCNTGCGGCGCTCAGTTTTTCTCATAGGATATGTGACTCCTCTTTTTTAGAACCTGTAGTTCCNGGATGCCCCATCCTATCCACACACAGCATCAAATCTGCATTCTTTTTGTAAAATTTATTCCAATCTAGCAATTCCAGTTGATGATATAGGTCCGTCCTCCGATGCCAATGCACCCCAGGGGGACGGCAAAGGTCTGACCGTCATAGGTGAAAGCCACCTGCCCGTGGGTGTCGTAGTCCCCCTCAGAGCGGTAAACGCTCTCTGTCTGTTCCAGAATGCTCTTGGTGTAGTTGTCGTACCAGCCGCTGCCCACGGAGTCCAGCCCCCAGTAATTGCGCCAGGTGCCGCCGAAGGCGGACGCGCCCCGGGCCCCCCAGTTGGGGGCCTTGTCCCAGTTCCACTGGAGGGTGAAGGACAGGATCCGCCCCGACTGCACGTCGATCATCATGCTCAGGGTGTAGGGCTCATGGCTGAGAGCGATACGGTAGACCTGGAAATTCATCCGGGTGTCCGGGTCCATGTAAATCAGCTCGCCGTAGCCGGTATAGGACAGCTCGTCGCTGTCGCGCCACAGCATGGGCAGGCCGCCCAGGGCCTGCAAATTCAGGACCTCCTGCCGTGCCGCCTCCATCCGGGCGTTCCACAGCTGGATGACTTCCTCGTTGTAGCTGTTGATCTCCTCCTCCGAGGCGTCCTTCAGCACAGCGGACTCCGTATTGCTTACGAATAAAGATATCTGGATATCCGTGCCGCCGTCGGAAGCGACGCCCTCCACCGTCTCATGGCTGAGCTCCATGGCGGTGAGGCCCCCGGCGCGCAGCAGCATGACCTTCTCCGCCACCGTCAGCTGGACGCTCTCGGCGAAGCCCTCCTGTTCCATCTCCTGGATCTGAATGGAGGGGTTGTCCAGCAGCTGCCGGTCATTCATCTCGCTCAGCCACTCCGGCAGAAAAAAGGCCGCCGCCATCAGCAGGACCACCATCAAAGCCGCCGCTCCATACTTACGCATCGGCCACACCTCCCAGCGTCACCGTCACGATGGTCCCCCTGCCCTCCTTGCTCTCAAAGCGCATCTGCCCCCGGTGGAGCTCTGTGATCTGCTTGCACAGGGCCAGACCCAGCCCCGCGCCGCCCTCGGCCCGGGAACGGGACTTGTCCACCATATAGAAGGGCTCGGTGATCTTGCTCAGCTCACCGGCGGGGATGCCCCGCCCCTGGTCCGCCACGGTCACCTGGTAGCCCTCCTCCGTCTTCCGGCCCGCCAGGACCACCTGCCCGCCGCCGTCCGTGGCTTTCCGGGCGTTGTCCAGCAGGTTTTGCAGCAGAGTCTGGAGCAGGGCGGCGTCGCCCTGGATGACCCCATCCTCCGCGCGGAGGATGAGGGAGAGGTTTTTGGCCTTCATGGCGGGCTGGCTGATCCGGGAGGCCTCGGCGCAGAGCTTGCGCATGTTCACCGCCTTAGCGTCGATCTCCCCGTGGCCCACCACCAGCAGGCTCATGAGGGACAGGGACAGGTTCTCCAGGCGTTTGCCCTCGGAGAAGATATAGCTGGCGGCCTTGAAGCGCATGTCCTCCCCCAGATCCCGGGAGCGGAGCATGTCGGCGTAGCCGATGATGGAGGTGAGAGGCGTTTTCAGCTCGTGGACGAAGCTGCCGGTAAAATCCTCCTGCCGCCGCGCGGCGTCCTCCAGATCCTGGATATTCCGCTCAATGGCGTCGGCCATGTGGTTAAAATTTCCGGCCAGCTCCCCGATCTCGTCACCGCCGATCACCCTGGCCCGGGTGGAGTAATCCCCCTGGGCCAGCTGGCCCGCGGCCCGGGTCAGACTGCGGATGGGCGCGGTCAGCCAGTAGGAGAGGGCGAACATCACCGCGCTGCTGGCCCCCACCACCAGCAGGACGATCCACCGGTAGACCTGGTAGTGGGTCTCCCGATCGGTGAACAGGCGGCTCACGTCCCGGGCAGTCTCCATGTATAGAATGCCGTCGGGCAGCACCACGGGCCCCGCGCAGTGGAGCAGGAGGCGTCCGGTCTGCCTGTCCTTGCGCAGCACGTAGCCGGAGGAGCGCCGGTCCACCTGCTCCAGCAGCTCCTGGTCGCTGGGGGAATCCAGAGTGGAGTAGACGTACTCCCCCGACGGCGCGGTCACCCGGAGCTGATGATCCCTGAAATAGGCGGTGTCCTCCAGGGTACGGGCCAGGCTCCGGCTCCGCTGGCCGATGTTCTCCAGAGTGACGCCCCTGGCGTCGCACACCGCCTCGTAGGAGAGGCGGAGCATTTGCAGCTCCTCCTGGGCCATGGCGATCTCCCGCTCCAGAGCGGACTGAAAAGAGATGGAGATGAGCAGATAGCTGCCCACGCTGATGGACAGCAGCAGGATGCACAGCGTTGCCAGCGTCACCTTCCAGGCGAATTTCATTCCTTGACCTCCAGGCGGTAGCCCACCTTGTAGACGGCGGCGATGCGCTCCTGCCAGCCCAGCTTTTTCCGCAGGCGCTGGACGTGGAGGTCCACGGTGCGGCTGTCGCCCATGTACTCATTTTCCCACACCCGCTCGTAAATAGTCTCACGAAAAAGGGCGATATTTTTATTTTGCAGGAACAGGATCAGCAGATTGTACTCCTTGGCGGTCAGGGGGACGATCTCCCCGGCCTTGGTGACCACCCGGGACTGGGTGTCCACGACCACGTCGTCCACAACGATGTGGTTCTCGGTCTTATGGTAGCGGCGCAGGACGGTTTCCACCCGGGCCAGGAGCTCGGCAATCTCAAAGGGCTTGACGATGTAGTCGTCGGCCCCCAGGCGCAGGCCCTTGATCCGGTCCTTGACGGCGCTGCGGGCGGTGATGAAGATGACGGGGACCCCCAGGGGGGCCAGATATTCCATCAGCTCAAACCCGTCGATGCCCGGGAGCATTACATCCAGGAGGATCAGGTCGAAGCGCTTGTTTTCCACCGCGTCGGCGGCAGCCGCGCCGTTGTCCAGGCACTCGCAGGCATAGCCCGCGGCGGTCAGGCTCATATCCAGCAGGTCCGCGATGGGTTTTTCGTCTTCTACGATTAAAATCTTTACCATGTGCCATCTCTCTTTCTTGCCGCCTTCCGGGGCGGCGGGGCTGATAGGTCTGACATTGTCTTTAGCATAGCAAATTCATGGGGAAAATACAACTCTCAAAAATCTTAAAAATCCCACCGGCGCCTGGACCCCGCCCGGCCGGGTATTCCCGCAAAAATTAAAATAAATTTTTTGAAGTTGCACAAACCGCAAAAACCGCCTATAATGAGAGAGAAACATCCTCCCGTAGATCACAGGTACATTTAGCCGGGAATTTCCACACAAAGAAGGAGAGCGGAACAATGAACAAAAAACCTGTTTTAGTCATCATGGCCGCCGGCATGGGCAGCCGCTATGGCGGCCTCAAGCAGATGGACCCTGTGGGGAACCACGGGCAAGTGATCCTGGATTACTCCATCTATGACGCCCGCCGCGCTGGCTTTGAGACGGTAGTGTTCGTCATCAAGCCCGAGATCGAGGCGGATTTCAAGGCCCTGGTGGGCGCGCGGCTGGAGAAGGCCATGGATGTGCGCTACGTCTACCAGCTGAAAGAGGACCTGCCGGAGGGCTACACGGTCCCGGAGGGGCGCACCAAGCCCTGGGGGACCGCCCAGGCGGCTCTGGCGGCCCGGAGCGTAGTGGAGGGCCCTTTTGCCGTCATCAACGCCGACGACTACTACGGTCCGGAGGCTTTCCAGAAGATTTTCAACTATCTCAGCGAGCACCCGGATGGCGACGTGTATGAGTACGCCATGGTGGGCTATCTGCTGAAAAACACCGTCACCGAGAACGGCACTGTAGCCCGCGGCGTCTGTGAGGAGACGGCGGACAGCTTCCTCGCCCAGGTCACCGAGCGCACCAAGATTGAGAAGGGCTATCCCCCACGCTACACCGAGGACGACGGCCAGACCTGGACTGAGCTGCCGGAGGACACCATTGTTTCCATGAACATGTGGGGCTTCAACCGCAGCTTTCTGGACGAAGCCTGGGCCCTGTTCTCCCGTTTCCTGGACAAGGCCCTGGCGGAGAATCCCCTCAAGGCGGAATATTATCTGCCCACCCCGGTCAGCTGGCTCATCGCCGAGGGCAAGGCCCGGGTAAAGGTCCTGCGCAGCGCGGACAAGTGGTACGGCGTCACCTACCGGGCGGATAAGCCCATGGTAGAGGCGGCCATTGCGGAAAAAACCGCGTCGGGACTCTACCCTGACCAGCTGTGGGAGACGGAATAATGGGGAAAATGGAGGCATATCTGGACGAGGTCCTGGCGGCCTTTGACATAAAGGCGGGGGCGGCGGACGCCGTTCATTTCGGTCAGGGACATGTGAACGATACCTTTATGGTGACGGAGCCGGAGAGCGGACGGCGCTTCGTGGTCCAGCGGATCAGCCCCGCCGCCTTCAAGCGGCCGGATCAGGTGATGGAGAACGTCATCGGCATCACAGAATATCTGGGCCGGGAGATCGAGAAAAACGGCGGGGACCGGACCAGGGAGGCGCTGCGTTTCCTCCGGCCCAGAACCGGCGGATTATATTACGAGGACCGTGACGGCGGTCCCTGGCGGGTCTACCCCTATGTGGAGCGGACTCTCTGCTATCAGACGGCGGAAACGCCGGAGCTGTTCGCGGCCTCCGGGCGGGCCTTTGGCCGGTTCCAGCGGCTGCTGCGGGACTATCCCGCCGGGACGCTGTATGAGACCATCCCCCATTTCCACGATACAGAGGACCGTCTGGCAAAGCTGAAAGCCGCCGTGGCGGCGGATAAACTGGGCCGCGCCGCGGTGTGCGGGCCGGAGATCGATTTCATGCTGGAGCGTGAAGCGGACTGCTCCGTGGCGCTCCAGGCCCTGCGGGACGGCGTCCTGCCCCTGCGGGTCACCCACAACGACACCAAGCTCAACAACGTCCTCATGGACGAGGACACCGGCGAGGGCATCTGCATCATCGACCTGGATACCGTCATGCCGGGCCTGGCCATCAACGACTTCGGCGACTCCATCCGCTTCGGGGCCAACCACAGCGCCGAGGACGAGACGGACCTGAGCAAGGTCAACCTGGATCTCGACCTTTTTGAGGTGTATACCAGGGCCTTCCTGGAGGGCGCGGGCGGAACGCTGACGGCGGCGGAGATCGAATACCTCCCCTGGGGCGCGAAGCTGATGACTCTGGAGTGCGGCATCCGGTTCCTCACCGACTATCTGGAGGGGGACGTGTACTTCCATATCAGCCGGGAGCACCAGAACCTGGACCGCTGCCGCACCCAGTGCAAGCTGGTCAGTGATATGGAGGAGCACTGGGATGAACTGGCGGCGATCGTGAAGAAATATTGCTGAAAAAGCGGCATCCATCTCCTTTGAGTGATGGCCAGAGTCCCAAAAACAGGACGCTTCCATAGGAAGCGTCCTGTTTTTGCAATAAGAGGTCAAAATCTATATTTATCAACAATAGTATCAGATCTGATTCCCGGCGAACTGGGTCATGTAGAGCTCATAATACCGCCCCCGCCGTTCCAGCAGCTCCTCGTGTCCGCCGGTCTCCACGATGCGGCCCTGGTCCATGACCACGATCAGGTCCGCGTCCTGGATGGTGCTCAGCCGGTGGGCGATGATGAGGCTGGTGCGGTCCTTCATCAGGTTCACCATGGCGTCCTGGATGCTCTTCTCCGTCCGGGTGTCCACGCTGGAGGTGGCCTCGTCCAGGATCAGGATTTTCGGCTTCGCCAGGAACGCCCGGCAGATGGACAGGAGCTGCCGCTGGCCCTGGGACAGGTTCCCGCCGCCCTCGGTGAGGAGCGTGTCGTACCCCTCCGGCAGCCGCGCGATCATCCCCGCGCAGCCGGACAGCTCCGCCGCTTCCTCCATATCGCTGTCGCTGGCGTTCCGGTCCGGGTACTTCAGGTTGTTCCGGATGGTGTCGGAGAACAGGACTGTATCCTGGAGGACGATGGCAATATTCCGCCGCAGCTCCTCCGCCCCGATGTCCCGGATGTTCACGCCGTCAATGAGAATTTCCCCGGAATCAATGTCGTAAAAGCGCATCAACAGATTGACCACCGTAGTCTTGCCGCTGCCGGTAGCGCCCACCAGCGCCACCTTCTGCCCGGCCCGGACCTCCAGACCGAAATCATAGAGGACCTGCTTGCCGGGTATGTAGGAGAAATCCACGTTCCGGAAGGAGACCACGCCGCTGGACGCTGCCATGCTGCGGTCGCCGCTCTTGTCCTCCGACCGCTCGTCCATGATGGCGTAGACCCGCTCCGCGCCCGCAATGGCAGTCTGAATCTGCGCATACAGATTGGCCAGTTCGTTGATGGGCCGGGAGAACTGCTTGGCATAGATGATGAACGCGGAGATCACGCCCACGGAGATCATGCCGTGGATGGAAAAATATCCGCCGAAGGCCGCGATGATGACGAAGGCGATGTTGCTGATACAGTTCATCAGCGGCCCCATGGACCCGCCGATGCTCTCGGAGAGAATACCGGTGACCCGCAGGCGGTCGGAGGTCTCCTGGAACTGGGCAACGGCGGCTTCCTGCTGGTTGTAGGCCGTCACGGTGCGGTAGGCCACCACCTTCTCCTCCACCATGCCGTTGAGCTCGCCCAGGAGCTGCTGCCGGGTGCGGAAGAGCTTCCGCATGATTTTCGACAGCAGCTTGGTCACCAGCAGCGTCAGGACCACCGTCAGACAGCTGAGGATGGCCAGCTGCCAGCAGTACCACAGCATCATCCCTACCGTCCCCAGGACCATCAGCACGCCGGAGACCAGGGAGCTGACCGACTGGGCGATGATGTTGGAGATATTCTCCACGTCGTTGGTCATGCGGCTCATGATATCGCCGTGGGGGTGGCTGTCCAGGTACTTCACCGGGAGGTTGATGACCTTCCGGAACAGGTCGTCCCGCATCCGCCGGACGATCCGCTGGCTCAGCCGCCCCGCCGCAAGGCCCTGGAGCAGCGTACAGCCGCCGTAAATCAGGTACGCCGCCAGCATCAGCAGCAGATACCGGGGCAGCCGGTCATAGGCACCGTCCTTAATCTGGTCAATGGCGGAGGACTGGAAGCTGGGGGCCGCCACGGAGCAGATACAGCCGACGGTCACCACCGTCAGCAGCGCAGCGATCAGCTTCTTTTCCGGTGCGAAGCTGCGGACCAGCCGCAACAGGGTCTTTTTCGCGTCCTTTGGCTTTTCGCCCTGGGCGAAGCGGCCCATAGGGCCTCCCCTGCCCGGTCCGCCCCGAAGGTTGACCGTCGGGGCCTGTTTTTGTTCAGCCAACCTGCTCACTTCCTTTCAGCTGCGAACGGTAGATCTCCTGATATACGCCGCAGGTCTTCATCAGTTCCTCGTGGGGCGCGCAGGCGATGATGGTGCCGCCCTCCAGAATGGCAATACGGTCCGCTTTCCGCACCGACGCCACCCGTTGGGCCACGATGATCTTCGTGGTCCCCGGGGCCTCCCGGTTCAGCGCGGCATAGAGGTCCGCCTCCGTTTTCAGGTCCAGGGCGCTGGTGGAGTCGTCCAGGATCAGGATGGGGGCGGTTTTCAGCACCGCCCGGCTGATGGCGATGCGCTGCTTCTGCCCGCCGGAGAGGCTCATGCCCCGCTCCGCCACCTCCGTGTCAAAGCGCTCCCGCTTCTGGGAGATGAACTCCATGGCCTGGGCGGTCTCCGCCGCAGCGGTCAGCTCCGCCGGTGCGGCTCCGGGACGGCCGATGGCGATGTTGTCCGCGATGGTCCCCCGGAACAGCTCGCTCTTTTGCAGGGCCACCGAGACCCGTCCCCGCAGCTCCTGAAGGGGATACGCCCGCACGTCCACGCCGTCCACCAGGACCTCGCCCTCCGCGCAGTCGTAAAACCGTGGGATCAGGTTGACCAGGCTGGTCTTGCCGCTGCCGGTGGCGCCCATGATGCCCAGGGTCTCGCCGGGGCGGACGGTCAGGTTGACGTTGTGCAGGATGGTCTCCCGCTGGCCCGGATACCGGAAGGACACGTTCCGGAACTCCACCTGCCCGGCCGCCGCCGGGGGCTCCGCCGCGCCGTCTTTGAGGGACGGCTCCGTGTCCAGCACCTCCGCCAGGCGCTTGGCGGAGGCCGTGCCCCGGGTCAGGTTCTGGAAGATCATCGCCATGCCGGTGACGCTGTTGAGGATCTGCGCGGAATAGGTGATGGCCGCCATGACATTCCCCGGCGTCACTGTGCCGTTTTGCACCTGAAAGCCGCCGACATAGATAATCATGACCACTGCGGTGTTCAGGATGATATTCAGGATGGGACTCATACAGGCCATGAGGTCCAGGGTCCGCAGCTGGGTGTCCACCAGCTCCTGGTTGGCGTCGCGGAAGCGGGTCTCCTCCCGCTGCTCCTGGACGTAGGCTTTCACCACCCGCGCCCCGGAGACATTCTCCTGCATGACGCTGTTGACCCGGTCCAGCTTCTCCTGGAGCTTGGAAAAAATCGGCGCGGTCCGGCGCAGGAAGAACACCACCGTCCCCAGGACCAGCGGCAGCGCGCAGGCGATCACCGCGCCAAAGCTGAGATGGAGCCCCAGCATACAGAGGATGCCGCCCACGAAAAAGCCGCCGGAGCGCATCCCGCCCCGTGTGATGCCGGGGACCACGTTCTGTACCTGGGTGACGTCGTTGGTGAGCCGTGTCACCAGAGAGCCGGTGGAAAACCGGTCCGTCTGCTCAAAGGACAGGTCCATGACCCGCCGGAAGCAGTCCTTGCGCACATCGTTGGAAAAGCTCTGACTGGCGATGTTGGTGAACACGCCGCACAGAACCCCGAAGCACGCCCCCAGCAGCACCAGCCCGATCATCTGCACGCCTACCGTGAGGACGATCTGCAAGTCCCCCACGCCGCCGTTGGAGAGGCCCAGCACGCCCTCGTCCACGATCCGGCTCATGAGGCCCGGCTGGAGCAGATCCATGGAGACCTCGCCGAGCATGGCCAGCATGGCCAGGATGCAGTACAGCCAGTAGGGTTTCAGATAGGAAAATACTCTTTTCACCGCTTCTCCTCCCTGCTCTCCGGACGGTTCTGCCAGCTATTTAACAATTTGCCCAGGAGGACCCGCAGTTCCTGCTGTTCCTCCTCGCTCAATGCGCTGGCCAATTCCATGGCCTCTGTGATCCGGCGTTCCCTAAAGAACTGACTTTGCTGTCGGCCCGACTCTGTGATCCGGATCAGCAGTTGCCTGCGGTCCGTTGGGCTGCATGTCCGGGTAATAAAGGATTGTTCGTCCAGTTTTTTGACCAGTTCGCTGAGGGAGCCCTGCTGGATCCCCATGCGGTCCTGAAGCTCCCGCTGTGTCATCTCACCGCAGTCCTCCAGGATATGCAGTGCCCGCATCTGACTGGCTCTGCCGCAGCCCCAGTGGTGGTGCAGATAGTGTCCGCACCGGCGAAGCAGATGCAGCGTCTCAGCTGCCTGTTCTGATGGTTTCAATATATCCCCTCCCTCTTTTTCCATTGGTGCCTATGGATTTTACCATAACACTACTTTCTTGTCAATAGGTACCATTGGATCTGCGCACATGGACATGAATAAAATGATACACCAGCATGGCCCTGATTTTTAGTTGATCCGCGCAGCGGAGCATCACAAAAAGGAAGACACGCCAAAGCGTGTCTTCCTTTCTGCGTGTCAAAAAAGCCACGGATTCAGGCGAGACAGAGAAAAGGGAGAGGGGAAGTAGAGGGAAAAGACTGGAGATGAGGGAAACGGGAAGAATTGAGCGGCCCAAATGGCCAGC
>JAAVHD010000061.1 GCA_014799915.1 Oscillibacter sp. | reverse complement strand
TCAACCCTGCACCCCGGGGAGCTCCCCTCGTGTCATACGGTAGGGACTGAATCGACATCCTAAAATAGACGCAGGGCAGGCGAAACCACACCCGCACCCCGGTAGACCGGACGGACTACAGGATCAGCGCAAAAAACAATTACCCCCGTAATAAGGTGTCGCCGTCAGGCGATGCCCAAGGGATTCTTAAACCGTAGGTTCAAGCGCGTTTTTGCCTTCTTTTGTCGCGTGACAAAAGAAGGCGCGGAGTCCGGGGCCGCGTAGGTCCCGGGCTAAAGGATAGATAAATCTATAACCAGAAGGAGATTTTTCAATAATGGGAATGACAATGACGCAAAAAATCCTCGCCGCCCACGCGGGCGTGGGGACCGTCGTCCCCGGCCAGCTCATCAGCGCAAAATTAGACCTGGTGCTGGGCAACGACATTACCACCCCCGTGGCGGTGAACGAGTTCAACAAAGCCGGGTTTGACAAGGTCTTTGACAAAGACCGGATCGCCATCGTCCTGGACCACTTCGTCCCCAATAAGGACATCAAAGCCGCCGAGCAGTCCAAGCAGTGCCGGGAGTTTGCCTGCTCCCACTGCGTCAGCCACTTCTACGATGTGGGCAAAATGGGCATCGAGCACGCGCTCCTGCCGGAGCAGGGCGTGGTCACCGCCGGGGACTGCATCATCGGCGCGGACAGCCACACCTGCACCTACGGCGCGCTGGGTGCCTTCTCCACCGGCGTGGGCAGCACCGATATGGCCGCCGGTATGGCTACCGGTACGGCGTGGTTCAAGGTGCCTTCCGCTATCCGTTTCCATCTGACGGGCAAGTTGCCGGCCAACTGCTCCGGTAAAGACGTAATCCTGTCCATTATCGGCCAGATCGGCGTGGACGGGGCGCTGTACAAGAGCATGGAGTTCGTGGGCGAGGGCGTTGCCTCCCTGACCATGGACGACCGGCTGTGCATCTGCAACATGGCGATTGAGGCCGGGGCGAAAAACGGCATCTTCCCTGTGGACGACGTGACAAAGGCTTACATGGCAGGCCGCTGCGAGCGGGAGCCGGTGGTCTATGAGGCGGACGCAGACGCGGAATATGAGCAGACCATTGAGATCGACCTGAGCAAGATCGTTCCCACCGTGGCCTGCCCTCACCTGCCGGAGAACACCAAGCCCGCTTCCGAGCTGGGCGGCATCAAGATCGATCAGGTGGTCATCGGCAGCTGCACCAACGGGCGCATGGAGGATATGGAGGCCGCTTACCGCACACTGAACGGCAAACAGGTGGCTCCCGGTGTGCGCTGCATCATTATCCCCGCCACCATGCAGATCTACAAGGCCTGCATTGAGAAGGGCTGGGTCAGCGCCTTTATTGACGCGGGCGCGGTGGTCTCCACCCCCACCTGCGGGCCCTGCCTGGGCGGTTACATGGGCATCCTGGCCGCCGGGGAGCGCTGCATCTCCACCACCAACCGGAATTTCGTGGGCCGCATGGGACACGTGGACAGCGAGGTCTATCTGGCCAGCCCGTTCACCGCCGCCGCCAGCGCCCTTACCGGATACATCACCGAACCGAAGGAGGTTACTTTTTCTTGAAAGAAAAAGTAACCAAAAAGAACTTTATTTTCGCCCTTTAAATAGCAGGCAACTAAATCTTTGCGCACGGTAACGAGCGCATCATATGAAATGGGAGATTTTTATGGAAACCAAAGGACATGTTTTCAAATACCCCGACAACGTGGATACCGACGTCATCATTCCCGCCCGCTATCTCAACACCCCCAACGCCCAGGAGCTGGCCAAGCACTGCATGGAGGACATTGACGCGGATTTCGTTAATAAGATCCAGACCGGCGACGTGATCGTGGCGGGCTGGAACTTCGGCTGCGGCTCCTCCCGTGAGCACGCCCCCCTGGTCATCAAGACCTGCGGGACCGGGTGCGTGATCGCCAAGAGCTTCGCGCGGATCTTCTACCGCAACGCCATCAACATTGGTATGCCCATTCTGGAGTGCGAGGAGGCCGCGGACGAGATCAACGCCGGGGACGAGGTCAGCATTGACTTCGATACCGGGATGATCTCCGACCTGACCACCGGCAAGACCTATCAGGCCCAGCCCTTCCCGGAGTTCATCCAGAACATCATCGCCAAGGGCGGCCTGCTGGCTTCGCTGAAGGAGGGCTGAGCGCATGGAAAAGAAAATTGCAGTCATCCGCGGCGACGGCATTGGGCCCGAGATCGTGGGCGAGGCTATCGGCGTTCTGGATGCCGTGGCGGAGCTGTACGGCCACAAGTTTACTTATGACGAGGTGGACATGGGCGGCTGCGCCATCGACAAGTGGGGCGATCCCCTGCCCCAGGAGATGCTGGACAAGTGCCTGCAAAGCGACAGCGTTCTGCTGGGCGCGGTGGGCGGCCCCAAGTGGAACAGTGTCCCCGGCGACAAGCGGCCTGAGAAGGGGCTTTTACGCCTGCGGGCCGGAATGGGGGTATACAGCAACAACCGTCCCGCCAAGATCTGGCCCCAGCTGGCGGACGCCTCCCCCCTGCGGCCTGAGATCGTGGAGAAGGGCATCGACTTCATCATCGTTCGGGAGCTGATCGGCGGCATCTACTTTGGAGACCGCAAGACTGTGGAGGAAAACGGTGAGCAAAAGGCCATCGACACCCTGACCTACACGGAGAGCGAGATCCGCCGCATTGGCCGCATTGGCTTCGAGACCGCCCGGAAGCGGAACAAGCGGCTGTGCTCTGTGGAGAAGAGCAACGTCCTGGACAGCTCCCGCCTGTGGAAAAAGGTGATGCATGAGCTGGCGGCGGAGTACCCGGACGTGGAGCTGAGCGACATGCTGGTGGACAACTGCGCCATGCAGATCGTGAAGGACCCCGCCCAGTTTGACGTGATCGTCACGGAGAATATGTTCGGGGACATCCTCTCCGACGAGGCCTCCATGATTACCGGCTCCATCGGTATGATTCCCTCCTCCAGTCTGGGCGACAGCTCCTGCGGACTCTATGAGCCCATCCACGGCTCCGCCCCGGACATCGCGGGGAAGGACCTTTCCAATCCCACTGGCACCATCCTCGCTGCCGCCATGATGCTGCGCTACAGCTTCGACATGGCCGCGGAGGCGGACTGCATCGAGAACGCGGTGTCGGCGGTGCTGGACGAGGGATACCGCACAGCGGACATTATCGGCAGTCAGGCGGCAGGCTTCAAGAAAACCGGCTGCCGGGAAATGGGTGCGCTCATCAGGGCGCATCTTACGAAAGGATGATGGGACTTGATATTATCTGGTGCTGACATCGTAGTCAGAACAATTATTGAGCAGGGCTGCAAGACGGTCTTCGGCTATCCCGGCGGACAGATCATCAACGTCTACGACTCCCTGTATAAGTATCAGGACGAGCTGCGCCACGTCCTCACCGCCCACGAGCAGGGCGCGGTCCACGCCGCCGACGGCTACGCCCGGGCCTCCGGGAAGCCCGGCGTGGTCATCGCCACCTCCGGTCCCGGGGCCACCAACCTGGTCACCGGCATCGCCACCGCTTACCTGGATTCCATCCCCCTGGTGGCCATCACCGGCAACGTGCCCTCCTCCCAGATCGGCACCGACTCCTTCCAGGAGATCGACATCACCGGTATCACCCTGCCCATCACCAAGCACAACTACTTCGTGGGCGCGGTGGAAAACCTGGCGGACACCATCCGGGCGGCCTTCCGGCTGGCTATGAGCGGCCGGCCCGGCCCGGTGCTCATCGACGTTCCCAAGGACATCCAGATGGCCCAGTGCGACTACCAGCCCCAGCCGCCGGTGGAGCCCGATCCCCAATCCCCGGCCAAGGAGATCCGTATTCAGGAGGCGGCGGAGTGCATCAACGCCGCCCAGCGGCCTTTCATCTACTTCGGCGGCGGTCTGGTCACCAGCGGGGCCCAGGAGGAGCTGCTGGAGCTGGCGGACAAGATCGACGCGCCTATCGGCTGCTCCCTAATGGGCATCTCCGGCGTGGCTACAGACCACCCCCGCTTCCTGGGGATGCAGGGGATGCACGGCCACTACGCCTCCTCTACCGCCATGCACCGCTCGGACTGCATTATCGCCCTGGGCGCCCGGTTCAACGACCGGGTCACCGGCAACCGGGCCAAATTTGCCACAAACGCCAAGATCATCCACCTGGACGTGGACGGCTCGGAGCTGGGCAAGACGGTCAGCGCGGCCCACGGCCTGCGGGGCGACGTGAAGCTGACGCTGCAAAAGCTGATCCCCCTCCTCCGCCCTGTCCGGCGCACGGAGTGGATGAACGCCGTCTCCGCCTTCCGGGAGGAGGAGACCTACCACCAGGACAACCGTCCCAGCATGACCCCCCGCAATGTGATCATGACCCTGAACAAATACCTGGGCGAAAACACCCCGGTAGCCACCGACGTGGGCCAGCACCAGATGTGGGCGGCACAGAGTCTGTTCTTCCGCCGCTCCCGGCGGTTCCTCTCCAGCGGCGGACTGGGCACCATGGGCTTCGGCATGGGCGCGGCCATGGGAGCCCAGGCGGTCACCGGCGAGCGCAGCGTGCTTATCACCGGCGACGGCAGCTTCGGCATGAACCTCAACGAGATGGCAGCCGCCGTGGCGAACCATATTCCCATGGTGATCCTGCTGATGAACAACAGTGTGCTGGGCATGGTGCGTCAGTGGCAGACGCTTTTCTTTGATAAGCACTACTCCAACACTGTCCTGACGGACCGGAAGACGGACTTCGTCCGTCTGGCGGAGGCGTTTGGGGCCCAGGGAGAGCGGGCGGCTTCTCTGGAGGAGCTGGACGCGGCGCTGGGGCGTGCCTTCGCCGCCGACGGGCCGTATCTGATCGACTGCGCCATCGACAGGGACGAGTTCGTCCTGCCCATGCTGCCCCCGGGCGGGTCCATGGATGACATGATTGTAAAGGTGGGTGACTGAGAATGAAGCGATATACGGTAGCCGTCCTGGTACACAACGAATTCGGCGTCCTCAACCGGGTAACCAGCATGTTCCGCCGCCGCCAGTTCAACATCAGCTCCCTGGCGGTCAGCGAGACGGAGTCCGACGACTTTTCCCGTATCACCATCCAGTCCGAGGGCGACGAGATCAAAAAGGAGCAGCTCATCAACCAGCTCTACAAGCTGCCTGACGTGGTCTCCGTGGCGGAGCTGGACCCCCTGGAGACGGTGAGTCGGGAGCTCCTCCTTATCAAGATTCGCAACACTGGCGAGGTCCGCGCCGACATCCGCGCCGCCTCCGACGCCTACGAGGGCAAGATCGTGGACTACACCAAGGAGGCCATGGTCATCCAGATGGTGGGCGAGAGCCGCAAAATCGACAATTTTATTGATCTCATGCGGGAATTTGAGATCATGGAGATCTCCCGTACCGGCATCATCGCCCTCCAGCGGGGCGAGACCACCATCCGGAAAGTAACCAATCTGTGATACCCCATAAAATTTTTATAAATCGAGGTAAAGTATTATGGCAAGAATTTTCTATCAGCAGGACTGCGACCTGCAAAAGCTGGCGAACAAGACCGTCGCCATCATCGGTTACGGCTCCCAGGGTCACGCCCACGCGCTGAACCTGAAGGAGAGCGGCGTGAAGGTCATCGTCGGCCTCTACGAGGGCAGCAAGAGCTGGGCCAAGGCCGAGAGCCAGGGCCTGACCGTCATGACCGCCGCCGACGCCGCCAAGAACGCCGACGTCATCATGATCCTCATCAACGATGAGAAGCAGGCCAAGCTCTACAAGGAGTCCATCGAACCCAACCTGACGGAAGGCAAGACCCTGGCCTTCGCCCACGGCTTCAACATCCACTTCGGCTGCATCAAGCCCCCCAAGAACGTCAACGTCATCATGATCGCCCCCAAGGGCCCCGGCCACACCGTCCGCAGCGAGTACCAGGCCGGCAAGGGCGTGCCCTGCCTGATCGCCGTTGAGCAGGATGCCACCGGCGACGCCTGGGACATCGGCCTGGCCTACGCCCTGGGCATCGGCGGCGCCCGCGCCGGTGTGCTGGAGACCACCTTCCGCACTGAGACCGAGACCGACCTGTTCGGTGAACAGGTCGTGCTGTGCGGCGGCATATGCGCCCTGATGCAGGCCGGTTTTGAGACCCTGGTTGAGGCCGGTTACGACCCCCGCAACGCCTACTTCGAGTGCGTCCACGAGGTGAAGCTGATCGTGGACCTGATCTACCAGAGCGGCTTCGCGGGCATGCGCTACTCCATCTCCAACACCGCCGAGTACGGCGACTATATCACCGGTTCCAAGCTGATCACCGAAGAGACCAAGAAGACCATGAAGAAGATCCTGTCCGACATCCAGGATGGTTCTTTCGCCAAGGACTTCCTGCTGGAAATGTCCAGTGCGGGCGGCCAGGTCCACTTCAACGCCATGCGCAAGCTGGCCAGCGAGCATCCCGCCGAGGTNGTGGGCGCGGACATCCGCAAGCTCTACAGCTGGAGCGACGAGGACAAGCTCATCAACAACTGAGATATTTATTATTTCCGAACTTAAAGCTCGGAAATAATAAATTTGATCTNAGCCGTTTTGCTCGCCGCCGTTTACGGCGGCAACCGCAAAACGTGGCATATATTACTTCCGACCTTTCAGGTCGAAAGTAATCTCCACTCCGGCGAAACCGGGGCCTTCTGCTTTTGCAGGCGGCCCCGGTTTTTATTGCAGATTTCTTATCCGCGCTGTATTTTCCCGATTTCCTGCGCAAACTAGCCCCGGACGGAGGTCAATTCCTGGGGTGCTGGCCGATGTTTGGAAGGATATCGACCGCATTTCGTCAAAAGGACGAAAATAGCCGAAGTAATTTCATATATTTTGCCGATATTTTTCCTTCTGGCTGGTTGCGAAAATTGCAGGAATATGCTATCCTACTTGCATCACTTTAGTACGATAACACCCTAACGCCCTAATGTGGTAAAATTCGAAAGGAAGAAACAACGATGAAAAGAATTTTTGCCCTGCTGCTGGCAGTCGTGATGGTCGTTGGCCTGACGGCCTGCGGCGGCAATAACGACAACAACTCCGACAATAGTGCCGGAAACAGCAGCCCCAATGATTCCAGCGCTAACGTCAGTACGAACGGCGGTAAGTACCTCAACGTCATGCTGAGCACCAACGTNATGTCTCTGGACACCAACCTGGCCACCGACGGCGANTCCTTNGAGGTCATCGCCGACTGCATCGACGGCCTGACCCAGATGGACGCCGACGGCGCGGCTGTCCCCGCCATCGCCGANAGCTGGGATATCTCCGACGANGGTCTGACCTACACCTTCCATCTGCGTGACGCCAAGTGGTCCAACGGCGANNCNGTCACCGCTCAGGACTTCGAGTTNGCGTGGAAGCTGGCNGTTACGGCCAATGAGGAGTACGGCTACATGTTCGGCGACGGCGTGGGCAACATCCAGAANGCNGACGCNATCATGGCCGGCGAGGCNGACGCCAGCACCCTGGGCGTTTCCGCCACCGANGAGAAGACCCTGGTGGTNGAGCTGACCGCCCCCGTGTCCTACTTCCCCTCCCTGATGTACTTCCCNTCCTTCTATCCCATCAACGAGAAGTTCTACTCCTCCCTGGAGGACGGCACCTACGGCACCAGCCCTGACACCTACCTGTCCAACGGCGCNTTCATNCTGGAGAGCTACACCCCCGGCACCGCCAGCATGTCCCTGAAGAAGAACAACGACTACTGGGACGCCGCCCGNGTGAAGCTGGCCGGTATCAGCTACCAGGTNGTCGGTTCCTCNGACAACGCCCTGACCGCTTTCAAGAGCAACACCCTGGATGTGGTCACCATCAACGGCAGNCAGGTGGCNTCCGCTGAGAGCGACGCCGANCTGTCCAATAAGCTGGCTGTCACCGGCGCGGGCTATATGTGGTATCTGACCTTCAGCCAGACCGANAAGAACGCCCAGGGCGGTATGCTGGCCAACGCNAACCTGCGTCTGGCTATCTCCAACGCCATTGACCGCGAGAGCATCGTGGACAACTACGTCATGGACGGCTCCCTGGCCACNTACACCGCCGTACCTCCCCANTTCGCCGCCAGCGCTACCACCGGCGANGANTTCTCCGGCGATCAGAGCAAGTTCTCCGAGTANTGCGGCTACGATGTGNCNAAGGCCCAGAGCTANCTGGANGCCGCCAAGNNCGAGCTGGGCGTGGACAGCTTTGAGTTCACCATGATCTACGGCAACAACGAGGGNGACGAGGTCTCCAAGGTGGCCCAGGCCATCAAGAGCCAGGTGGAGGAGAACCTCCCCGGCGTGGTGCTGAACCTCCAGCCCATGACCAAGGCCGAGCGTCTGGACAAGATGCAGAANGACAACTATGACGTGGCCCTCACCCGCTGGGGTCCNGACTACGCTGATCCCATGACCTACATGGGCATGTGGGTNACCAACAACGCCAACAACTACGGCTTCTGGAGCANNGCNNAGTANGACCAGATCATCNCNGACTGCACCNNCGGCGCNTATGTCTCCGACTANGACGCCCGNTGGGNNGCCCTNTACNNGGGCGAGNNNNTNGTNATGCAGGAGGCTGTCATCGCCCCCCTGTACACCAAGTCCAATGCTAACCTCATCGCCTCTGGCGTGAGCGGCATCGAGTTCCACCCTGTGGCCCTGAACCGGGTCTATAAATCCGCCAGCATCGGCTGACACAACACAGTTATTTGTGGGGAGCGGCCCTTTTGCGAGAGCCGCTCCCCGCCCTTTATATTAAAAGTTTCGCCGGCCTACGATTTTGCAACAGCCACATCGAGTGGCTGTGCAAAATTTAATTGTGCGCAACCGCTCGATGCGGTTGCCGCACAATCGCCAAAGGCCGCGGAGTCCAGGCGTTAGGCGGCCTTTGGCCGCCCCAGCTGTCGGGCCGCCTGCGGCGGCCCACTAGGGCAGAGCCCCTGGCCGCACTCCGCAGAGTGCGGAATCCCCCAAAAGCCGCGCCAAAAAAATCCTCTCCATCGCACAATCCCAAACCACGCGCGGCTTTCAAGCGTATTTGCTGCCCCGCAGCAAACAGCGCCCGGGAGTTTCCGTCAAGAAAAAGCACCAGACTAATCCATATAGTCAAAAAACATCCAAACAAAGTCGAAAACTCTTGTTTTGAGGTTTTTTGACTATCCAACCATGTGGGGTAATTGCTTATGGTAAAATACACATTAAAACGGATCGGGATGGCCCTGCTCACGCTGCTGCTGATCGTGTTCCTGCTGTTCGTGCTGGTGCGCATCATGCCCGGCAACCCCTTCCCCTCGGAGCGGATGAGCGCGGAGCAGATCGCCGCCAAGCGGGCGGAGATGGGGCTGGACGACCCGATCCTGGTCCAATTCGGACGGTACATGTCCAGCCTCCTCCAGGGGGATTTCGGCAAGGGCACCTCCCTCTACAACGGCGCTCCTATCAAGACCGTGCTGTCCACCTGCGTGTCCAACTCCTTCCGCATCGGCGGACTGGCTATCCTGGTGGGTACGGCGGTGGGACTGCTGCTGGGCATCACCGCCGCACTGAACCGGGGGAAGTTCCTGGACGGCTTCTGCACCGTCTTCTCCATCATCGGCGTGTGCGTGCCCTCCTACGTGTTCCTGATCTTCCTGCAATATTTCTTCTCCTTTAAGATCCCCTTCTTCCCCTACTTCTTTGACGCCAACCGCTTTTTGTTCTCCTCCGTCCTCCCCTCCCTGTCTCTGAGCCTGTTCACCATGTCCACGGTGGCCCGGTTCACCCGGAACGAGATGGTGGAGGTCATGGACAGCGACTATGTGCGTCTGGCGGAGAGCAAGGGCCTGTACGGCTCCACGCTGGTGCGCAAGCACGTGCTGCGCAACGCTCTGGTACCTATTGTCACCGTGCTGGCCCCCCTGATCGTGGATCTGCTCACCGGCGCGCTGGTGGTTGAAAAGATTTACGGCATCAACGGCATCGGCAAGCTGATGGTGGACGCTATCGCGGGCGAGGGCGTGGACTACAACTACGTGCTGGCTCTGGGCATTCTGTATTCGGCCCTGTATATCGGGATCATGCTGGTAGTGGACCTGCTCTACGGCCTGCTTGACCCCCGCATCCGGGTCTCCGCAAAGGGGGATAACGCATGAACAACACAACTTATATACCGGCAAAGGACGATTTTCAATTCCTCCCCGAGCGGGATATCGCCACCGACCAGAACTTTGCCTCCCAGGGCTACTGGAAGGGCGTGGCTATCAGCTTCTTCCGCAACAAGCGAGCCGTGGTGGGGTTGGTCATTGTGGTGCTCATTGTTTTCTTCGCCGTCTTTGGTCCCATGATGAACTCCTACGGCTACAAGGACATCGTCTCCGTCACCACCGAGGAGGGCAAGCAGATCGTGGCCCGGGGCATTGGACCGCAGATCCCCGGCGTCATCAGCGGAGGCGGAAACACGGAGCTGTTTGGGGACAGGACGTTCCTGTTCGGCACGGACGAGCTGGGCCGCGACCTGTGGACCCGTACCTGGCAGGGGGCGCGTATTTCCCTCATTATTGCCTTCGTTACTATCGTCATCGACATGATCATCGGTATGAGCTACGGCCTGATCTCCGGCTTCTTCGGGGGTGCGGTGGATAACGTCATGCAGCGTATTGTGGAGATCGGCAACTCCGTGCCCCGGCTGGTCATTGTTTCCGTGCTGGCTATCTTTATGCCGAAGGGCATGGGGCTGGTTATCGTGGCGCTGCTGCTGACGGAATGGATCGGTATGAGCAAGATCAGCCGCGCCGAGATGCTCAAGCTCAAGGAGCAGGAGTACGTGCTGGCCAGCCGTACCCTGGGAGCGGCCAGCTTCCACATTATTTTCAAGGAAATACTGCCCAACACCATTGGGCCCATCATCACCCAGGTGATGTTCTCTATCCCCACCGCCATCTTTACAGAGGCGTTCCTGAGCTTCGTGGGCGTGGGTATCGTGCTGCCCCAGTGCTCCATCGGCTCTCTGATCGAGGACGGGTTCAACAACATCACCACCCTGCCCTATCAGATCCTGCCGCCTATCGCGGTGCTGGCCCTTCTGATGCTGGGCTTCAACTTCATCGGCGACGGCTTCCGGGAGGCGCTGGCCCCCAAGCTGGAAGATATGTAAGGAGGGGAGATCATTGGCTAACAAGACGATTTTAGAGATCAAGGACCTGGATATCTCCTTCCGCACCAACGCCGGTACGATCCACGCCATCCGGGGCGTGAACCTGGACCTGCAAAAGGGCGAGACCGTGGCCATCGTGGGCGAGTCAGGCTCAGGCAAGTCGGTGACCATGAAGGCAGTGGCCGGTCTGTTGGACAACAACGCCACCGTCAACAGCGGCGTCGTCATTTACAACTACACCGATGAAAACGGCGTGGAGCAGAGCGTGGACCTGCTCCAGATGCCCAAGAAGCAGCTGAGGAAATCTATTAACGGCAACCGCATCGCTATGGTGTTCCAGGACCCCATGACCAGTCTGGACCCCACTATGCAGATCGGCAAGCAGATCATGGAGGGTATGATCCTCCACCGGGGGCTCTCCAAACAGGAGGCCTGGAAGCACTCCGTGGAGCTTCTGGAGCTGGTGGGTATCACCGACGCGGAGAAGCGGATGAAGAACTACCCCCATCAGCTCTCCGGCGGTATGCGCCAGCGGGTGGTCATCGCCATTGCACTGTCCAGTGATCCGGACATCCTCATCTGCGACGAGCCTACCACCGCCCTGGATGTGACCATCCAGGCCAAGATCCTGGAGCTCATCAAGGATGTGCAGGACCGGCTGGGCCTGTCCGTCATCTATATCACCCACGATTTGGGGGTGGTTGCCAAGGTGGCCGACTATGTGAACGTCATGTATGCCGGGCGGATCGTGGAGGTGGGCAACGTCAACGAGATCTTCTACGAGCCCGCCCACCCCTACACCTGGGGCCTGCTGTCCGCCATGCCCGATCTGGACACCGACGACGACCGGCTCTACTCCATCCCCGGCAGTCCGCCGAACCTGCTCCACGAGCCCAAGGGCGACGCCTTTACTCCCCGCAATGCTTTCGCCATGAAGATCGACGAGAAGGAAGCGCCGCCCCTGTTCAAGATTTCCGACACCCACTACGCCGCCACCTGGCTGCTCCATCCGGACGCGCCTAAGGTGGAGCTGCCCGAGGGACTGAAGGCCCGTCTGGAGCGGGCCAGAAAGGAGGCGGAGAAGTACCTATGAGCGAAGCGTTATTGAAGGTAGAAGGGCTGAAGCAGCACTTCCCTGTCTCCCGGAAGTTCTCCGTGAAGGCGGTGAATGGGGTCTCCTTTGAAATCTACCCCGGCGAGACCTACGGTCTGGTGGGCGAATCCGGCTCCGGCAAGACCACCATCGGCCGCAGCGTCATCCGACTTTATGACCCCACGGCGGGTTCCATCACTTTTGAAGGAAAAGAGATCTCCGGCAAGCTGGACAAGGACACCCGCTCCATGCTCCGCCGGGACATGCAGATGATCTTCCAGGACCCCATGTCCAGTCTGAACCCCCGGAAAAAGGTGGGGGATATCATCGGCGAGGGGCTGGATATTCATCACCGCTATGCCAGTGCCGCTGAGCGCAAGGACGCCGTAGGCGCTATGCTGAAAAAGGTGGGGCTCTCCCCCGCCCACGCCGAGCGATATCCCCATCAATTCTCCGGCGGCCAGCGGCAGCGCGTAGGCATCGCCCGGGCGCTCATCATGAACCCCAAGCTCATTATTGCTGACGAGTGCATTTCTGCCCTGGACGTGTCCATCCAGGCCCAGGTGGTCAACCTGATGAAGGACATTCAGGAGGAGACCAAATGCGCATACCTCTTTATTGCCCACGACCTGAGCATGGTGAAGTACATTTCTGACCGTATCGGCGTGCTGCACCTGGGCTATCTGGTGGAGACGGGCACCACGGAGGAAATCTTCTCCAACCCCATCCACCCCTACACCCGCAGCCTGCTGTCCGCCGTCCCCCACCCCAATCCTGAGGTGGAGAAGCGGCGCAAATCCTTGGCCTACGATAAGAATGCCAGCGGTATTGACTATGAGCAGGGTTCTGAGCACAATGTGGGCGGCACCCATACGGTGCTGGCCACTCCACAGGAGCTGGAGCAGTGGAGGCGTGAGGCATCTGCTGAGTAACAGTTTTTCCAAGGCAAAGTTCAACAGTTGTGAATACAGGTTCTAAGTTTGCCGGGACCGTGTCGGTTCCGGCAAACTTAGTGCAGTGAGAACCCCGCTGTTTTGCTGTTTTGCTGAAAATCAATACTTGCAATCTGTACCGGAATGTGCTATACTTTATTCTGCTATTTGCCGGTGTGTTGGAATTGGTAGACGAGGTGGACTCAAAATCCATTGCCAGCGATGGCGTGCGGGTTCGAGTCCCGCCACCGGCACCAGAAATCGACAGGTTTCGACAAAAGACCTGTAAGTGTCAAATAAAGAGCCACGGTACCATTCGGCACCGTGGCTCTTTATTTGACACTAATGGTAAAGGCAACACCGCATAAAGGCCCTGAGAAAAGTAAAGTGGCCAACCGCCAATGGATGGCCACAGGATAATTTCTAAAAATTCATTGTATAGGCAAAGTTCAGCAGGCGGCCAGGCAAAGCCTGTCCGCCTGCTGAACTTTTTAAGGATAATCCTCTAATTATGGAGACAACTACCTGATAATTTAAGCTAGGTAGTGAAGAGTGTGTAGCCCAGATTTTATCAATCAGAACGCATAGAAGAATTTCAGTCATGAGCCAGATGAATTTCTCAACAGTATAAGTATCAGATTCCCAATAGATGAAGCACACTTCCGCTGAACATATTTGCTAGTGCCGCGCTGGAAAATTGCTTTGCAAATTCCATTGCCGCAGATCGCATTCCTCCGCTGTCATGTTTCTTTGCGCATTCCTCAATTTTTAAAAGCTTTCGATATTCGGAAGAATTTTTATCCAGCGACCACTTTAATCCTTGCAGTGCAGATAGGATCTGCTTATACTCGGGGTTGGTAAGCGAGGGTGTCTGGACCTGTGAAGAAACTATTACTGTAGCGTTATTTCCAATAGCGTTACCTGTTAGATTATTGCCTATAATATTGTAAGTGCTGTCGCACATATCATCCCCTCCTTTAACGCACACTGGCATTATTTCCGATTGAGGAACCATAAATAACATTATCTTTTATATTAAATATGGTTTTCCCACTATACTGTGGCTCACGAACAATTACAGTAATTGTGGTCACGACCTGTTTCAGAAATTCCTTATCATCGAACACAACGGAATATGCAATTCCGGAGTTTGTGACAATGGTGAGGCGTTCTGAATCTCTCGCCTTTTGCCAGTCAACAAACCAAAAAAGGCCCAGCGAGATGCCTGCTACGAAAGCAACCGCTCCAATCAAAGAAATATCTTGTCCGATTACTATACCCGCAATTACCAGTATAATAGAGATAATGAGCACACGGAGTCCAACAGACTCAACAGGGGACGTGGTAAATAGTGAAATATTGCTGAGTTGGATACAAATACCGGGCATTTCCAGACAATTTCCTTGAATTGTTAAATATTCAGTTTTTATTTCCTTCATCGAGCTCATATTCACCCTTGTTGCCATATTCTCTCTCCTTTCTTTTTCAGGGGATATGGACTAAGTACCACCTTAACTCTCTTATAGCATATATAAATTATGATACCACAATTTGTCAAAAAACGGAATGACGTTTCATGTTAATATCAAACCTGTCTCATAAAAGAACAATAAAAAGACAGGGATGAAACGGATGATGAGAGAGAAATAGAGTACCCACGACATCCAAGCAATGTAAAATCAGTCTAACTTTAGTTTGCCTTGCTTTTCAAAAACAATCGTAGTAAGATCACATTATCACTTTGCTGCAGCAGAGAACGATAAGTGCCAACAAACCAGTGGCATCTATAGTTTTGACGGGTTCCAACGAAAGAAACCTGTTTTTTGATTGAATCAAAAGACAGGTTTCTTTCCTTTATCCGAAGAAATTGGTTGACGGCATCACTCAAATGGTTATGTAAATGCCCTGCAATTGTTAAAGCGACCTTTTAATCCATATATATGCAACAATTCATTTCGAATTAAATATACCATTGTGTAAATTTTGAAAGGAGATACCTTTATGTCACTTCCATATGGATCTATGTTAGCATCTGATGGCAACATCATTGTAGATCCTGAAAAAGCCAATACCATCAAAACTATCTATCAGCAGTATACCTCCGGCATGAGCTTGGTCGGGATTGCTGATTTTCTCTTTGAGCATAAGGTTTCTTCTCCCAAGGAAAAGGGCCGTTGGACACAGCCGGTACTCAGCAATCTACTCTCTAATCAGAAGTATATTGGCTATATCGTCAGCTTTGATGACTTCTTCCTGGTGTAAGGAGATAAGAATAAGTGCAGCAATATCGATGAAGACACCAACAGGCGAAAGGCCACCCAGTACAACTTTCAGAGTGTTGAGTGGCCTTTTAGTTTGTACGGAATGCGATCATAATTATCGGCGCATTACCCGCCCTTCCGGTGAAATTGTCTGGCGTTGTACTAACCGTGTGGAGCATGGAAAGAAGTTCTGCAAACATTCACCCTCTATTTCAGAAGAACGAATCAAAGAACTCATATGCGAGAAGTTGGGTATACGTGCATTTGATGAACGCCAAGTCAAGAACCAGATCGATACCATTTTTATTCATTCGGACGGAAGCCTGCAAATTGATTTACAAAGCGCAGAATATTTTAAATTACTGCCGAATTAAGTCTATCTTTGCAACGGACTATATGGTATAATATCCCTATTCGTAGGTTTGCCCAGAGAAGGGAGTTTGCCATGACGGATCGAGAAGCCCAAATCGAAGCCCTGTGGACTTATGAGATATCCACAGAGAAAATTCTACGACGTGCAGTGAAAAAAGGATTCATCTCTCAAGCAGAAGCAGATGAGTTCTCTGAAAAACTGTTTGAGCAGTTAGACACCGGGAAAATTCCTGGATTTCTCCCATCGCCGCTCAGAGAAAAAATGTGTGCTGAGGATGTGCGGGTCAATCCCTATGTCTCTATGACAGAAATTGCCAAGGGAAAGAAAACATCTAGTCCAAGCTATCTCATTCAAAGCTGGATGCGGAGCAATACCACAATCGAGTACCTACGGATGTGGGAGAAGATTTATAACCCACAATTTCAAGAGGATGCCTGTGATGAGCTGGTCCGTATGGTACACACCACCAGCACCACACTGACACCCTCGCTGTGGATTAATACTACTCATGCATTGGAAATGAGAACAAGCCGCGGCAAAGGCGGCGGAACGATTGCTCATCCAGAAATCGCAGAAATGTTTCGTGCATGGCTTTTCCCTGAGTTTATGTTGGAACTGGTACAATGGTACCGAAGCTTTTGTCATGGTACAAGCAATAAAGGAATAATAGAGTGACGGTGGAAAGTGTGGGATTGGATTTGAAGTTCGTAACTATCGATGAAAACTCTAAATGGCTGAGTGCTGTTCAGAAATTAGGAGACGATTCCCGACTCACCCTCGGTTTCATGCCTGCTCAAGCGTTTGTAGATTACGCAAAGCGTAAACAAATTTTAGGCTTGATTATCAATGGCGAATTGGTTGCCTACACAATGTTCCGTTACAAAAAAACTTCGCTCATTATTGTACACTTTTGCGTTTCAACTAAGCATCGTGGTCATGGATACGCAAAAAAATTGATGTCTGCCCTCTACCAACAAGAGAAGGATTATGTTTCACAGTTTAAGCTATCCTGCCGTCGGGATTATAATCTTGATAAATTTTGGTACTCACTTGGGTTTGCACCAATGGCAGAAAAACTTGGACGTGCATCGAAGTCTAATTCGATCTTAACAACATGGATTCGTCCTAATCCTGAATGCCAAAGCCTGTTTACAGCGGCTTTTGATAACGATGCAGAGAAAATAAGGGTTGTACTTGACTCAAATATAGTCATTGCCCTTTGCAGCGAAAACGAGATAGAAGTCAACGCCCTAACGCAAGATTTTCTAAGCGATTATGTTGAGTATTATGTTTCTACAGAGGTCTTCAACGAAGTTAATAAACAAAGTGATCCTAAAATCAGGAACAAAAGCCGCGATTTTATCAAGCACTGTTTTTCAATTATCCCATCATATAATGAGCAGCTATATGCAGAAGCCCAAAATTATTTGCTATCTCTAAAATATGCAGAGGAGTATACCAACACATGGCACGATATTTCGCACATATCTTATGCAATTGCATTTGATGCAGATGTGTTTATTACCCGCGATGCAACTTGGCTTAACACGGCTATTTCGGACGCTGTTTTTGAAAGATATGGTTTCAGAATACTTTCGCCTGCTGAGCTGATCCGGCATATAGATGAAATCGACTCCCCATCCTCCTATAGCCCTCAGAAACTGGTCGGTTTGAATCTGGAGTATTCTGAAATGAAAACTGAAGACTTTCCAGTGGTATCCGATACATTCTACCGGCAATATTCAACTGGAAAAAAATCTGCATTTACCACTGCATTGAAAAAGTGGATGGCCATACCAGAGGAATACCACATTTTTGAAGTGAAGTCAAACGCAAGGCCAGTCTGTTTAGCAGTGCATCACACATTAGGTAATGCTGTGTGTATACCATTGCTATTGATTGATACAAATAAAATCAGGCCATCACTACACAGTACATTTACAAAGCGCATTGTTTTTAAACTGCTGGAAAATGCCCAAAAAGCAGGTGCAACATCTATTTCAATATCAAAACAAGGGCTTTCACCAGAAATGGTCACCACAATAAAAGAATGTGGGTATTTTGAAAGTGATCAGTCTCTCCAACGAATTATTGAATCTCAAATAACTCTTCCGTCTGCAGTAACACTTGATTCTTCATTGAGTCGAGAGCATCCTGCATGGGCTGCAGTTAGCAAATACATGGAATCGGCTGCGGATGGAGTTATCTCAACACAGGCAACAATAGAACTGGAGAAAATGTTTTGGCCCTTAAAAATTCAGGAGCCCTGTGTTCCCTGTTACATTGTCCCAATTCAGGCAACCTACGCAAAAAAGCTTTTTGATGAAGACCTTGCTAATACGAATCTCTCACTTTTTTCTAATGAAAACACAGAATCAGCCCTTAGCATTGAAAACATTTATTTCAAGTCAAAACACCAATCCATTTCGTGTTTTCCTGCAAGAATCTTTTGGTATGTCAGCAGATCTGCAGATATAGGGAGTTCCTCGATTCGAGCTTGCTCATATCTGGATTCAGTAGAAATCGCTGACAAGGCGTTGCTTTACAAAAAATATCGACGCCTTGGTGTATTTGATTGGAATGATTTATGCCGCATCCAGGGAAGCAGCAACTGCATTGCTGCATACAAGTTCAGCTATACTGAATTGTTGCCCAATCCTGTGGAGTTGGATGACATAAGAATGATAATAGGGGCACCATGCGCTACATTTCAATCATATAGAAAGATAAGTTCAGAAACTTTCCTCAAGCTGTACGAATTGGGATTGCATGGGAGGAAAAATGATTAAGACAAAGTATGTGCTCATGTCCATAAAACCTTGTTATGCACGATTAATAAAGACTGGTGAAAAGACTATTGAGTTAAGGAGAGTAGCTCCCAAAATCACCACAGGTGATTTTATTGTCATATATGAAAGTAAGCCTGTTCAACGCATCACAGCCATTTGCGAGGTTGGCACAGTGCTGTCAATGAAAATTCCAGAGCTATGGAATCAAGTTCAAAATGAGGTATGCATCACTAAAAACACATTTGAGGAATACTTCAAAGGGAAGGAATATGGTAGTGGAATTAGATTTAAAAGCGTGTCAATTTTAGAGACATCAAAGACATTGCATGAGCTTTCTCCAAGTTTGCTACCTCCACAGAGTTATCGTTACATCTCTGACGTGCTCTTTAACTCTATGTTACAATGATTTGCGGAGAAAGATACAGCAGCCAGCCACCAATACTGCTAAGGAGCAAGCCTTCAATGAGGACTTGCTCCTTGATGATTTCAAATAGCAGAGAACAAAAATAGGCGCACTCGCGCCAGAAAAGGAGGAACTCAGATGAACGTTAGGAAACCTGCAGACTACGGTGTCATGTTCACCGTGTTGAACACGCTAATGGCGGCAAATTTACCACAGATGGAGTTGTACTGCGAGATTGGCCGGCTGGTCAGCGGAAGGCTGGAGAAGGGTGCTGCTGTCGCTGCGGCAGAATATCTGAGCGGTACGTACCCTGCTGCCTCCGGCTTCTCTCCCCGGAACGTGCGCCGGATGCGAGAATTCTATCGCACTTATGAGAGCAACCTCACGGTGATGGCTGAGGCTATGACCATTGGCTGGACACAGAATGTGGTTATTATGGAGGCAGAGCTGACGGTCCAGGAGCGGGCATGGTATATCCGGGCAACCAGTCAGCTCAAGTGGTCGAAGCTGGAGCTTCAAAGGAAGATTGCGGCCAACGCGCATATGGAAATCTCTCTCGACATTACCGATGCGGTATGCTATACGGAGGAAAAAGTCGTAACAGAGGAGACTTCCGGTTATGTCGCAGCCCAGGATTCACAATGCTATGGAGCTGGAAACTCTGGTTCAGCAGATGGGTTTCCTGCCGTTTTTTGCCTGCTCTGTCCCCAATTTCTCCATAGAGCAATTTACTTCCAGCCGTTACTGGTTCGTGGAAGATGTAGACGTACCGTGGAAGTGGCGGATGGAAGTAGCGTGTCGGGATGTGGCGGCCTACGGCAAACTCTTTTCCAAGAAAGCGGGACTGGTCAGCCGGGAGTGGTATCCGGATCTCGTCAATTACCGTTGCAATGGGGACGACTTCGATGCCCGCTACAAGGAGGGAATGTCAGGCTATCGGAAAAAATGCGCTATGGACGTGCTACTCCGGGAAGGGTCAATGCTGTCCAAGGATCTGAAACGGATGGCTGGCTTCGGCACCGATGGCCTCAAGGGTCTCGATACAGTAATGGTCAATCTGCAAATGTAGACCTACGTTACAGTCCACAGCTTCGAGTATGCTCATGACAAATTCAGTAAGCCTTATGCCGAGGCATCACCTACTATGCGGTATCGGAGGGTGTGCTTGGAGCAGAGTGACGCAGGGGCTTCTTGACCGCAGCCCGGAAGAATCCAAGGCGAGGATCGTCCAACACTTAGGGATGCTGTGTCCGGATGCATTTGACGATGATCTGGAGAAGCTGATCCGATGAGGATTTTGCAGGAGGTACACAAATGGATGCCAACACGGTCAAAGACCTGACACTGATGCTGATGTATTTTTCCTCTTGGGAGGAGAGCCTTGTTCCAGGCATCCGAAAGGAGCCTGACCGTGCAGGGATCTATCCCAAGGCTCGTATCTGCTGGAAGGGATATGACTTTGATATTCTGAATGAACTGACCGATGAGGGCTTGGTCAATGCCGGAGGACGGAGCAAATCTGCATCCTTCACCGATGAAGGTATAACGAAGGCGCTGGAGCTGCTCAAGAAGTATGGGATAGAAATTGAAGGGTGCTAATTGACAAGTCATCCGCAGGTATTACGAGAATGCAAAGGCAGCTTCCAAAATTCAATCTTGTCTTGAATAATCTTTTTTCAAAGATCCACCTTTGGATCTCACAAAAAAGAATACACAAAACATTTGCTGTGCAAGATGGTTTTTTGATCTAGCAGATAGGCGTGATTAGACTCCAGAGGGAAAAATCGATTTTAACCGCTTATTGCAAAAGAAATTCACCATCGACTTCTTGGATAAGAAGATGAAGGTCAACGAGGGCGAGGTCCCGCAGTATTACATCGCCGAGAGCCACCAGCCCATCATCCCCCCGGACGAGTTCGACCGGGTCCAAGCCGAGTTTGCTCGGCGGAAAGGGCTGGGCCATCGTTACAGCGGCAACAGCATTTTTGCCGCCCGTATCGTCTGCGGTGACTGCGGCAGCTTTTACGGCTCCAAGGTCTGGCACTCCAACAGCAAGTACCGCCGCACCATCTGGCAGTGTAACGGAAAGTTCAAGGGTGAGGAGAAGTGCCAGACGCCCCATCTGATGGAGGAGGACATCAAGGCCCGGTTCTTGGTGGTTTTTAACAAGTTGCTCGGCGGCAGGAACACGCTACTGGAAGATTGCCGCATCATGCAGAGCCATCTCACCGACTGCTCCGTCATTGATGCCGAGCTGGAGGAGTTGCGGCAGGAGATTAAGGTGGTGACGGAACTGACTCAGAGGTGCATCCAGGAGAACGCCGGTCGCGCCCAGAGCCAGGAGGAATACGCTGAACGCTACAACGGCTATGTGGCCCGGTACGATGCGGCGAAGGCCAAGCTGGATGCGCTCCAGCAGAAGAAGGATCAGCGACTGGTGGAGGCCGAAAACATCGGCGGTTTCATGTTCGCTCTTTCTGAGCGAGATTGCGAATTGACTGAATTTGACGAGGGCCTCTGGCTGGCAGTGGTGGATAAGGCCACAGCCTACCGCGATGGGCGGCTGGTGTTCACCATCCAAAATGGCACCGAGATTGAAGGATAACTGAATACAGGTACACACCCCGCTGGCCCTGACAGGCTGGCGGGGATTTTTTTGTCTTGCCTATCATCCAGCCCAATGGTATAATGCTCCATAGAGATAACATTCGTTCTGTATTTATGGCGAGAGAGGAACAACCTGTGGTTACTATGGGAAGGCTGGAAGAGATACACGACCTACGAACCGTCTGGCCACATGAGGCATTGGATTTTACACCCTGGCTTTCGCAGGACGATAATATTTCGCTCCTCGGTGATGCTGTTGGACTGGACATAACTGTGGAAGAAACCGAATCCTCTGTTGGGGATTTTAATGTTGACATTTTCGCCTCAGAAACGGGGACAGATCGAAAAATCATTATCGAAAACCAGTTGGAGGATACCGACCATGACCATCTGGGCAAGCTGATTACCTATGCTTCTGGTAAATCGGCGGACGTTATCATTTGGATTGTCAAACGCGCTCGTGAGGAGCATAAGTCTGCCATCGAATGGTTGAACAATCATACCGATGACAAGATTGGTTTTTTCCTCTGCGAAATAAAACTGTACCGCATTGGCTCATCGGCACCAGCCGTGAAGTTTGAGGTAATTGAAAAGCCCAATGGCTGGGCGAAAGAGATCAAGAAAAACGATTCCGCCAGTCCTACCCAGCAACTCCGCTACGAATACTGGACAGCCTTTATGGACTATGCCTTTAAGAATGCCGCTTTTGCAAAGGAGTTTAATCGGCGGTCTCCAAATCGGGATAGCTGGATGACTTTCAGCATTGGCTCTTCTGCCTGCTATATTTCGGTATCACAGATTCGTAAGCGTGGCGTTGCGGTGGTCGAGTTATACATCCCCGATGATGATGACCTCTATAAGCGGCTTGAGACAAAGAAGGACGAAATCGAGGCCGCAGCCGGACTACCGATGGATTGGCAAGAGTTGAGGGAGAAAAAGGCATCCAGGATTTGTGTGGAGGAGCCGTCCAATTTTGATGACAAGTCCGCATGGGAAAGCCAGTTTAACTGGATTATGGATAGGATGATCCGGTTGAAGAAAGCGTTCAAAGGATACATTTGATGGCAGCGGTTCCAGATGGTGGGATTGCACACCCTCTGACTGGCTTTGCACCCCCTTGGGCCTGTCCTGCACACCCCCTCTATTTCGGCTCCAAATGCTGAAAAATGCACCCCCCTTTGCGGCAAGGGTGTGCATTTGTATCAAGTTTCGCCACCTTTGCCAGGAAAAGGCTCAAATCCGATTGGATTTGAGCCTTTTGCCGTCTATACTTGCCGATTCAAGTATCTTAGGGAACTCTCGTTTTTTTTAATTCGTTCTCACTCTTCAACTTTAGAATAGTATGTACATACATAAATTGTGTAAAGTAATAAACAACAAAAACAACGGCTAAAAATACTGTGAGAACCATATGCTTTTTATAAAAATCAAGTATATTCCAGTTCGGAAAGATGCAGTCAGTAAAAAAGAATAGTAGAAGAGGTGCTGCTAGCCATGTCCCGAGTGTAATACACCCATACAGCCAACTTGGTTTGAAAAGGAAAAATTTTTTCATTTTCTCCTGCTCGATGATCCAGTGGTCAAAATAAATTCTTCTATCCTTATTGGTATAGTATTTGTTGATATCCTCTTCAATATGATATAGATAAGCTCCAAATCGCATGTGGCAATAGAGTTGGTACATCCAAAGACATCCGAAGAACATCACTAAAAGCGGGCAAAAGCCCAGCAGCAAAAACTGGGCAGCCGTATCATTTATATTTTGCCCAAAGAAACAGTTAAGGCCCAAAGCAGCAGCAA
Organism: Oscillibacter sp.; assembly: GCA_014799915.1. Taxonomy (GTDB): domain Bacteria; phylum Bacillota; class Clostridia; order Oscillospirales; family Oscillospiraceae; genus Pelethomonas. The sequence goes on along the minus strand of JAAVHD010000061.1, from coordinate 16,452 downwards.
TAAATGAAAATACAGAAGTCACAAGTGTAATCTGTGTTTGTTCACATGCAGCTTCCTCTGCCTTGATTGCGCTATATTCTGCAAGCAAAGCGCTGATATCATCACTGACATCCTGCGAGATTTTTTCGTGATTTTGTGAATCGCTCAGCAAATTCTTAAACCACTTTTTTAGCATAGCGCAACCTCCTTTGTATGCTAGCGTCAGTTTTCTTTTTGAATGTGATCAGTATATAACAGTTGAGAAAAAATGTCAATTATACAAATATGACTTTCACAAAAATCAGTTTTGTGCGATAATTTTCAAAACATACCATATCAACAAAAAAGCATCTCTAGGACCTTGAACAGCAATTTGTATACTCTGACTTTCTGGGTAAATCCTATATCGTCGCTCGCATCAGCGAAGAACAGGTGCTCATCGATAGCTGCATCTATAGTTTCCTGATATTCCAGGAATAAGAGGCTAAAAAGATTTTTTGCCAAAAACCGAGAGTTTTCAATGCCTCGGAGGCCCTTGGATTGCGAGAATCCAAGGGCCTCAAAATTTAGATTTCTTATGCCCAAATATCCATTCTGGGGTGAAGTGCTCCCTATCAAGTAGACAAGGCATCGAAAAATGAAGCAGGAAATATCCGAAAGGAGTTTCCTGCTTCTATTGTTTCTGGATTGTAAAAATATTGTTGGCGTCATGTAACCCAGCTTTTCTGATAGCGTTCATTATTTAGATAAAATAAACTCACTTGGACTGCATCCAAACTCCCGTTTGAATGCCTTATAATAATTAGAATAGTCATTAAAACCGCATTCCATACAAGCGCTCGTCACGGGAGTGCCGCTGCGGAGGAGATCCCGGGATATGGTCACCCGCTTTTTGATGATGTATTGATAAATACTCATTCCCGTAAATTGCTTGAATTTCCGGCTCAGGTAAAACTTGCTGATAAAGAACTCCTCCGCAATATCGTCAAGCGACAAATTAGTAGTAATATTTTGAACGATATAGGTCAGTACGCTGTTGATTTTGTCGTCTTCTGTTACATCCTCATGGGCTGAAGCGGAAGAATTGAAGTAGCAGCGGCACACCTCCACCAGAAATTCAAAGAGATAGGCATAGACCAGCGTTTTGCTGCCCAAAGCCTGGCTGTTCTGTGCCTGGGAGATATGGTTGCATAAGTTCCGCATACGGATGAGGCTCGACTGCTCTGGACGGATGCGGCGGTAGTCCTTTCTGGCCGCGTCCGTGAAACAGGAGGCCAGGTCGTCGCCGTCGTGGAGCTGGTGAAAAAAGCTGTCATCCAGCCAGATGACGATCCGTTCATACGGTTTTCCCGGCTGTATCTCCGGGCGGTGGATATCCAGGCTGTTGGTCAGCAGGATGTCCCCGGGACGGAGCTTGTAGGTTTTCCCCTCAATGGTATAGTCCACATTGCCGCCCAGGAAGAAAAACAACTCATAAAATGGATGCTGGTGAAACTCCACCTTGGGCGGCACAATGTCCAGATAATGGTGAAACTCAAACGCTGACTCGTCCAGCATGACCTGCCTGTCCGTCCAGATATCTTTGTTCATATTCCACAAAATCTCCCCGATATTTTTTATACTCTTCTATTATAGAGCAACTTTCACCATATTTCAAGCTATAAATACCATGCGGAGAGAAATTTTTCCTGCTATACTTTAACCATAGAAAACATAAGGGCCGGCCGAATGTTTTTAAGACAATCGCTGCGGAAACAAAAAGCATGTTAAAAGCGGTATCTGGAAAAAAGCGAACACTGAGCATCCAATTTCAGAAGACTTCCCAGCATTATTACCAAAATAACGAATCAAAGGAGGACCCTAAGAGCATGAAACTTCTTCGGAAACCCTTGGCGGCCGCGCTGTGTGCGCTGCTCCTGCTGCCAGTTCTCTCGGGCTGTTCTGCGGGTGATAAGACCATCATCCGCATCGGCCACAACCAGGCTACAGACCATCCTACGAATATAGCGCTTCTTGCCTTCGAAGAATTTATCGAGAGCAAGCTGGGCGACAAATATGACGTAGAGGTCTACCCCAGCGAGCTGCTGGGCTCCCAGACGGACATGGTCCAGTTGACCCAGACGGGCGCCATTGACTTCTGTGTCGCCAGTAACTCCATTCTGGAAACCTTCTCCGAAAACTATACGATGTTCAATCTGCCCTATCTCTTTTCCTCCAGCGAGGCGTACCACGCGGCCATGGATGACCCCCAGGTAGCGGACCCCATCTTTGAGTCCACTAAGCAGGCCGGCTTTGAGGCGGTCACCTGGATCGACGCGGGCACCCGGAACTTCTACACCGTGGACACCCCCATCAACTCCCCCGCCGACCTGAAGGGCCTGAAGATCCGTGTCCAGCAGTCCCCCACCAACGTCACCATGATGAGCCTGCTGGGCGGCTCCGCCACCCCCATGGGCTTCGGCGAGGTTTACACCGCCCTCCAGTCCAAGGTCATCGATGGCGCGGAGAACAACGAACTGGCCCTGACCTCCAACGGTCACGGCGACGTGTGCAAATACTACTCCTATGACATGCACCAGATGATTCCCGATATCCTTATCGGCAACTGCAGCTTCCTGGACAGTCTGTCCGAGGAGGAGCGGGCCATCTTTGAGGAGGGCTTCAAGCTGATCAACCAGGTGGAACGGGAAGAATGGGGCGCCGCCGTCGAGGCCGCCAAGGACCGGGCCGCCAATGAGCAGGGTGTCACCTTTATCTATCCCGACGTCCAGCCCTTCCAGGACATCTGCACCCCCATGCACCAGGACCTGATCGACAGCAACCCTGCCCTGGCTCCCATCTATGAGAGGATCCAGGAGCTGAACGCCGAGTACGCCTCGGCAGAGCAGTGAAAGGAGTCGGACCATGAAAACACTTCGTACCGTATTGACCCGGCTGCTGAATGTACTGGCCGGAGCCAGCTTTATCGTCATGGTTGTGCTGACCTGCTGGCAGGTCTTTACCCGCTACATCCTCAGCAATCCATCCTCCTGGTCTGAGGAACTGGTCTCCTATATGTTCGCATGGATGAGCCTGCTGGGCGCTTCCATCGTCACCTCCGAGCGGGGCCACATGAACATCCCCATCCTGGTGGAAATGACCAGCCCCGCCGTTCAGAAGCTGCTCAACTGCCTGGGTGAGATCATTGCCTTCCTGTTTTCCGCAGTCATCCTGGTGTTCGGCGGCGTCCAGATCGCCAACCTGGCCATGGGGCAGATGACCTCCTCCCTTGGCGTGCCCATCGGCATCTTCTACATCGTTCTCCCCCTGTGCGGCGTGCTTAATATGATCTTCACCGCGCTGAATATCATTGAAATTCTCTCAAACAAAGAAAAGGAGGCGGCATAAATGGCAATTTCATCTCTGTTTCTGATCCTGGCGGTCCTGCTGATCCTGCTGGCTCTGGGTGTTCCCATCGCCTACTCCATCGGCATCGCCGCTCTGGTAACCATCCTTCCCACCATGTCCCTGGATGTCTCCGTCGTCACCGCTGCCCAGCGCACCTTCGTCGGCATGAGCAGCTTCAGCCTGACCGCCATCCCCTTCTTCATCCTGGCCGGTAACTTGATGAACCAGGGCGGTATCGCCAAGCGGCTGGTGAATTTCGTCATGGCCCTGCTGGGCAAGCTGCCCGGCGCCATGCTGGTCACCAACGCCGGGGCCAACGCCCTGTTCGGCGCCATCTCCGGCTCCGCCTCCGCCGCTGCTGCCGCCGTGGGCAGCATGGTCCGCGAAGGCGAGGAGGAGCAGGGCTACGACCCCGCTCTGTGCGCAGCCACCAACGGCGCGTCCGCTCCCGCCGGACTGCTGATCCCCCCGTCCAACGCCCTGATCACCTACTCCCTGGCCTCCGGCGGCACCTCGGTGGCGGCCCTGTTTCTGGGCGGCTATGTCCCCGGACTTCTGTGGGCCCTCTGCTGTATCGTGGTGGGTGTGATCCTGGCCATCCGCAAGGGCTACAAGGGCACCCCCGGCAAGTATGACTGGAAAAACCTGCTGGTCTCCACGCTCCAGGCCCTTCCCGCTCTGTCCCTTATCGTTGTGGTCATCGGCGGCATCGTGGGCGGCATCTTCACCGCCACGGAGGGCTCCGCCATCGCCGTGGTGTACGCCTTGATCCTGGGCGTCCTCTACCGCAACATCACCCTGAAGTCCTTCTGGAACATCGTGGTGGACAGCGCCAAAATGAGCGGCATGGTGGTCTTCCTCATCGGCGTGTCCAACATCCTGGGCTGGGTCATGTCCTTCCTCCAGATCCCCCAGGCGGTCTCCGCCGCCCTGCTGGGTCTGACGGACAACCCCATCATCATCCTGCTCATCATGAATGTGATCCTCCTGATCTCCGGCACCTTCATGGACGTCACCCCCGCCATCCTGATCTTCACCCCCCTGTTCCTGCCCATCGTGAAGACCTTCGGCATGAGCCCCGTTCAGTTTGGCCTGATCCTGGTCTACAACCTCTGCATCGGCAACATCACCCCGCCCGTGGGCAATACCCTGTTCGTAGCCATCAAGGTAGGCAAAACAAGCCTTGCAAAAACGATACCTTACATGCTATGGTATTATGCGGCAATATTGATCGGACTGCTGCTGGTCACCTATGTATCCGCCCTCAGTATGGGACTGCCCATGCTGGCCGGTCTTGTGTAAAGAGAAAGGAGTCATATTATGAAAAGTTCCTTCCGCTGGTATGGGGAGAGCGATCCCGTCACCCTGGATGACATCCGGCAGATCCCCGGTATGCGCTCCATCGTCTCCGCCGTCTACGATGTGAAGCCCGGCGAGGTGTGGCCGGAGGAGAGCATCAAGCGTCTGGTAGATCTGTGCGCGGAAAAAGGGCTGGTTTTCGACGTGGTGGAGTCCATCCCCGTCACTGAGGAGATCAAGCTGGGCAAGCCGGAGCGGGACCGGCATATCGAGAACTACTGTGAGTCCATCCGCCGCTGCGCAAAATACGGCATCAAGTGCGTGACCTACAATTTCATGCCCGTCTTTGACTGGACCCGCACCCAGCTGGACAAAGCCGCCGAGGACGGCTCCACCAGTCTGGTCATGTACTGGGAGCAGATGAAGGGCCTTGATCCCCTCAAGGATGACATCCACCTCCCCGGCTGGGACTCCAGCTACACCCAGGATGAAGTTCGTGACCTGATCCGCGCCTACGGCGAGCTGGGCGAGGAGGGCCTGTGGGCCAACATTGAGTACTTCCTCAAGCGGGTCATCCCCGTGGTTGAGGAGTGCGGCGTGGTCATGGCCCTGCACCCCGACGATCCTCCGTATCCCATCTTCGGCCTGCCCCGGGTGATCACCTGCGAGGCCAATCTGGACCGGTATCTGTCCATCGTGGACAGTCCCAGCAACAGTCTCTGCCTGTGCACCGGCTCCCTGGGCTGCTCCCCCAAGAACGACATCCCCGCGCTGGTCCGCAAGTACTCCTCCATGGGCCGCATCGGCTTCATGCACCTGCGCAATGTAAAGATCCTGGAGGACACATCCTTTGAGGAGTCCGGCCACCTGTCCCAGAAGGGCTCTCTTGATATGAACGCCATTGTCAAGGCGCTGGTTGACACCGGGTTTAACGGCTATTTCCGCCCGGACCACGGACGTATGATCTGGTCCGAGGTGGGTTCCAATGCCAAGCCGGGCTACGGTCTCTTTGACCGGGCTCTGGGCAGCGCTTATCTGAATGGTCTGGTCGAGGCCAACGGCGGTATAATTGAGGAGGCGTGAGAGATGCAGGCATTTATGGATCAGGATTTCCTGCTGTCCACCCCGACGGCAAAAACGCTCTATCATGAGGTAGCGGAGCAGCTCCCCATCATCGACTATCACTGCCATATTCCTCCCCAGGAGATCGCGGAGGACCGGACCTTTGACAGCATTACCCAGGTCTGGCTGGGGGGCGACCACTACAAGTGGCGGCAGATGCGCTCCGCCGGCATTCCGGAGGAGAAGATCACCGGGAACGCCTCCGACCGGGAGAAATTCCGGGCTTTCGCGGAGATCATGCCGCAGATCATCGGCAATCCTATCTACCATTGGAGCCACCTGGAGTTGCAAAGGGCGTTCGGCATCACGGAGCCCCTGGACGGCGGCAACGCGGATAAAATCTTTGACTGCTGCAACGAGCAGCTGAAGGATCTCTCCGCCCGGGCACTGATGGAAAAATTCCAGGTCCGCGCGGTCTGCACCACCGACGACCCCTGTGACGATTTGCACTGGCACGACCAGATCGCAGCGGATTCGGCGATGCAAAGCAAAGTACTGCCCGCTTTCCGCCCGGACAAGGCGGTGAACATCGAAAAAACCGGGTTCAATGCGTACATCGAAAAACTGGCTGGTATTGCAGGCCGGAAACTGACCTCGGCGGAGAATGTGGCTGCTGCCCTGGTGGAGCGCATTGACTATTTTGCCGCCCACGGCTGTCTCTGCGCTGACCACGGGCTGGATTACTGCATGTTCGCCCAGCCTGACACAAAAGAAGCCAATGCGGCGTTCACCCAGGCTATGGAAGGAAAGGCCCCCGCAAAGGCGCAGGCCGATGCTTACAAGACGCTGATAACCATCGCCTGTGCCAAGAAATACGCGGAGCTGAACTGGGTGATGCAGATTCACTTTGGCTGTCTGCGTGACAACAACAAACCCCTTTTCGCAGCTCTGGGACCCGACATCGGCTGTGATGCCATCAACAGCCGTTCCGGGGTGGAAAATCTGGCCCCGCTGCTCAACGCCTTTGCCGAGAACGGCGGTCTGCCCAAAATGATCCTCTATTCCCTCAATCCCAATGACAATGCGGCCGTTGCCTCCATCATGGGCTGCTTTCAGAACGGCGGCGGGAAACTGCGGCAGGGCTCCGCCTGGTGGTTCAACGACACCTACACCGGAATGCGGACCCAGTTGACCGAGCTGGCAAATCTTGGCATCCTGGGCCGCTTTGTGGGGATGCTCACCGACTCCCGCTCCTTCCTCAGCTATACCCGGCACGAGTATTTCCGGCGGATCCTCTGTCAGCTGGTGGGCGAGTGGGTCGAGAGCGGACAGTACCCCTGCAACCGGGCGTACCTGGATAAGCTGATCGGCGATCTCTGCTATCACAATACCAACGAGTTTTTCCGCTTCGGCGTCTGATATGAGAAAGGATGGGTCATATGATAAATCTCCCCTTAAATGTGGATTTTACCGGTAAGGTCGTGGTCGTCACCGGCGCGGGCGGCGCACTGTGCGGCACGATGGCCCGGGCGTTTGCCCAGGCCGGCGCGAAGGTGGCCGCCCTGAACCGCAGCGACGAGGCCATCAATAAGATGGAAGCGGAGTGTGCTGCGGAGGGCCTTGTCTGCAAAGCGTATAAAGCCAATGTCCTGGATGCGGAGGGGCTGGAAGCTGTCCACCAGCAGATCCTGGCGGATCTGGGTCCCTGCGATATCCTTGTCAACGGCGCGGGCGGCAACAATCCCATGGCAACCACCGACAACGAATACCAGCACGAGGCCAAAGAGGGCCAGAAAACCTTCTTCGATCTGGCGCCCGACGGTGTGGACGCGGTATTCCGTCTGAATTTCCAGGGTACGCTGCTGCCCACCCAGGTGTTTGCCAGGGATATGGTGGAGCGCAAATCCGGCTGCATTCTGAATATCTCCTCCATGAACGCATACATCCCGCTGACCAAGATCCCCGCTTATTCCGGCGCGAAAGCTGCTATTTCAAACTTTACCCAGTGGCTGGCGACCCATTTTGCCGGTACAGGCGTCCGCTGCAACGCCATCGCGCCGGGCTTCCTGGTGTCCAAGCAGAATAAATCCCTGCTTTTCAACGAGGACGGTACGCCCACCCCGCGTTCGGCGAAAATTCTGAACAGCACCCCCATGGGCCGTTTTGTGGAGAGCGAGGAGCTGCTGGGCGGCGTGTTCTTCCTCTGCGACGACCGGGCCGCCAGCGCCGTGACCGGCGTGGTGCTGCCGATTGACGGAGGCTTTGCGGCTTACTCAGGCGTGTAAAATATTCTCCGGGGGATTCCTTCTCGGATTCCCCCGGATTCATGAGGAGAAATATTATGAATTCAATCAATCAGACGATTTCCAACATCGGGATTATCCCCGTCATCGCCTTCAACAGCGTTGAGGAGGCAGTCCCTCTCTGCAAGGCTCTGGTGGCCGGTGGTCTTCCCGCCGCCGAGGTTACCTTCCGCACCGCCTGCGCCGAGGAGTGCATCCGTGTCATCGCTAAAGAGGTTCCTGAGATGCTGCTGGGCGCGGGTACTGTCCTCACCACGGAACAGGCCGACCGGGCTATGGCCGCAGGCGCGAAGTTTATCGTAGCGCCCGGCTACGATCCCAAGGTCACCCAGCATGTCATCGACAGGGGCGGCCTGATGATCCCCGGCACGGCTACCTCCGGCGAGATGCAGCAGGCTATGAACCAGGGCTGTGAAGTCCTGAAGTTCTTCCCCGCTGAGGCCAATGGCGGCGTTGCGATGCTGAAGAATATCGGCGCGGCGCTGAAAACCGCGAAATGGATGTGTACCGGCGGCGTCAACGCCAAGAACGTCAACGACTACCTGGGCTATAGCCAGATCATCGCCGTAGGCGGCACGTGGATGTGCAAGAGCGACATGATCAAGGCAGGCAAATGGGACGAGATCACCGCCATCTGCAAAGAGACTGTCAGGACTATGCTGGGCTTCTCGCTGGCCCACGTGGGCATCAACTGTGAAAACGAGGCGGAGGCGGAGAAAGCCGCCAAGACTCTGTGCGCCCTCTTTGGTTTCGAGTACAAGCCGGGCAACAGCTCCATTTTCGTGGGCAGCGGTGTGGAGTGCATGAAGTCCCCCTACATGGGCAAAAACGGCCATATCGCCATCGGCACCAACAATCTAGACCGGGCGGTCTACCATCTGAGCCGCCAGGGTGTGGAGTTTAACGAGTCCACCCGCAAGCCCAAGGCTATCTATCTCAAAGATGAGGTGGCAGGCTTCGCAATCCACCTGATGCAGAAATAAGATCAAGGAGGAAAACAAATGGCTAAAGTAGTAACCTTCGGTGAGCTGATGATCCGGCTCCAGCCCTACAACTATGAGCGCTTTGTCCAGGCTGACCACCTGGAGTTCACCTTCGGCGGCGGCGAGGCCAACGTGGCGGTCTCTCTGGCCAACTACGGCATGGATGCCGTCTACGTCACCAAGCTGCCCGCACACGCTATTGGTCAGTGCGCTGTCAACTCCCTGCGCCGCTACGGTGTGGATACCAGCAAGATCGTCCGGGGCGGCGACCGGGTAGGCATCTACTTCAACGAGAAGGGTGCCTCCCAGCGCGGCAGCGTGTGCATCTATGACCGCGCCCACTCCGCTATCCAGGAGGCCACTACCGCTGATTTCGATTGGGATAAGATTTTTGAGGGCGCGGAGTGGTTCCATTTTACCGGTATTACCCCGGCTCTTGGCCCCAATGTTGTAGAGATCTGTAAGGAAGCCTGCAAGGCCGCGAAGTCCAAGGGCATCAAGATCTCCTGTGACCTGAACTACCGGGGCAAGCTCTGGACCCGCGAGCAGGCCCGCGCCGCCATGACGGATTTGTGCCAGTACGTGGACGTGTGCATCTCCAACGAGGAGGACGCCAAGGACGTGTTCGGTATTGAGGCTGAGGCCACCGACATCTACGCTGGTGAGATCAACCGGGAGGGCTACAAGTCCGTCGCCAAGCAGTTGGCGGACAAGTTCGGTTTTGAGAAAGTTGCTATCACCCTGCGCGAATCCCATTCCGCTTTCGACAACGGCTGGAGCGCTATGCTCTACGATGTGGCTTCCGGCGAGTACTGCTTCTCCAAGAAGTACGAGCTGCACATCATTGACCGCGTGGGCGGCGGCGACAGCTTCGGCGGCGGCCTGATTTACTCCCTGATGACCGGCAAGTCCACCCAGGCGGCGGTGGAGTTTGCCGTGGCAGCATCCGCGCTGAAGCACTCTATCGAGGGCGACTACAACATGGTCACTGTCTCCGAGGTGGAGAAACTGGCCGGAGGCGACGGTTCCGGCCGTATCCAGCGGTAAGAATTTGTTGACCGCCTTTTCAGCACAAACGTAAAAGTACAAACTGTCCGCGGCAGACAGACCGTGAGTTTATTTTGGAGAGGAGCAATCAAATGGAACACTCCAACCCTCTGTTAAAAGGCATCCATTCCCCACGCTTCATCACCTTTGGCGAGATCATGCTCCGCCTGACTCCCCCCAACTACGGCAAGATCCGGGTCGCCAATACCTTTGAGGCCAGCTACGGCGGCTCGGAGGCCAACATCGCCCTGGCTCTTGCCAATCTGGGCATCGACAGCACCTTTTTCAGCGTTGTTCCCGGCAACAGCCTGGGGAAAAGTGCTGTCCGTATGCTGCGCTCCAATGACGTCCACTGTACCCCGGTGATCCTCTCCTCCCGCGAGGAGACGCCTACCCACCGCCTGGGGACCTACTACCTGGAGACAGGCTACGGCATCCGTCCCAGCAAGGTGACCTACGACCGGCAGCACAGTGCCATCACAGAGTATGATTTTTCCAAGGTGGATCTGGATGCCCTGCTGGACGGCTTCGATTGGCTGCACCTCAGCGGCATTACCCCCGCCCTGTCCCCCAGCTGCGCGCAGTTCATTCTGGACTGTCTCCGGAAAGCCAAGGAGAAGGGCCTCATTGTCAGCTTTGACGGCAACTTCCGCAGCAAGCTGTGGACCTGGGAGGAGGCGCGGGACTACTGCACCCAGTGCCTGCCCTATGTGGACGTACTGTTGGGCATTGAGCCATACCACCTGTGGCGGAACGAGGAGGATCACAGCAAGGGAGACTGGAAGGACGGCGTACCCCTCCAGCCCAGCTATGAGCAGCAGGACGAGGTGTTCCAGGCCTTCGTGGAGCGCTATCCCAACTTGAAATGTATCGCCCGTCATGTGCGCCATGCCCACAGCGGCAGCGAGAACAGCCTCATGGCCTATATGTGGTATCAGGGGCATACCTTTGAGAGTAAGCTGTTCACCTTCAATATCCTGGACCGGGTGGGCGGAGGCGACGCCTTTGCCAGCGGCCTTATCTACGCAATGATGCACGGCTACAAGCCTATGGACACGGTCAATTTTGCCGTAGCCAGCAGCGTCATCAAGCACACCATCCACGGTGACGGCAACATTACCGACGATGCTGAGTCCATCCGCAGCCTGATGAACATGAGCTATGATATCAAGCGATAACATCGTCCGGTGTGAGTTATCTCCAGGGATGGCTGCCGCTGCCTGAATGAAAAATTTCTAAAACCAGGCCCGCCAGGCTGTGGGCCTGGTTTTTTTGTCTTTCCCTCCCTGTTATTTCCTCTGGTGAATGCTGCCTTACGGTAAAGGAAAGCCACTTGCGAATTACGTTTTCGGCAATATTGCTATTCATGATACCCACTCTGCTTGCAATCCTGCCGTTTTTTTGATAAAATGACAGCAACGCAAGAAAAAAAGGGGGGATCGCCGTGATTCGGCTGCTGGCAGGACTGCTGTGTATACTGCTGCTGTCGTCCTGCGGCGGCGGGGACGGGGAGCGCCCCGCCCTCCCGGCGGAGGAGGACAGGCTGGTGATCTACACCTCCCACCCGGAGTCCGTCTACGCCCCGCTGGTCAAGGAGTTCGAGGAACGCACGGGCCTCTGGGTCCAGGTGGAGACCGGCGGCACAACGGAGCTGCTGGACCGCCTGGAGGCGGAACGGGAGGACCCGGAATGCGACCTCCTCTTCGGCGGCGGTGCGGACAGCCTCACCGCCAGGCGGGAGCTGTTCGCCCCCTATACCAGCCCCCTGATTGACGAGGTGGACCCGGCCTGCCGCTGCTCGGACGGCAGCTGGACGCCCTTCTCCGTATTTCCGGTGGTGCTGGTCTACAACCCGGTACTGGTGCGGATGAATCCGCCGGAGGGCTGGGGGAGCCTGCTGAACCCCGTGTGGCAGGGGCGGATCGCCTTTGCCAGTCCCACAGCCTCCGGGTGCAGCTATACCGCCCTGGCTACCATGACGCAGATCCTGCCGGGGGAGGACGCGCTGGAGGCGTTTTACCGCAATCTGGACGGGCAGATCCTGCCGGGTATCAGCAGCGTCGTGGATGAGGTGGCCAACGCGGTGGCCGAGGGAAGCTGTACCATCGGCGTCACGGCGGAAGCCACCGCCCTGGAGGCGGTCCGGGCGGGCCGGGACGTGGTGATCGTGTACCCTGAGGAGGGCACCAGCGCGGCGGCGGACGGCATGGCCGTGGTCAGCGGCTGCGCCCACGAGGAGAACGCACGGCGGTTTATTGATTTTGCCATCAGCGCGGACGTGCAGGCATACATGGGGCGGACGTGTATGCGCCGCCCGGTGCGCACGGACCTGATCCAGGCCGGTGAGGAGACGGAGAAGCTGATCCTCATGGACTACGACCTGGAACGGGCCGCGGCGGAGCGGGAGGACATCCTGGCGCGCTGGCGGGCGCTGGAGGAGACGCCATGAGGGGATGGATCAGGAGGAGCTTCCGGAACCGGAGCTTCGTCACCATGCTGCTGGCAACACTGCTGCCCCTGCTGCTGTGCGGGGCGCTGATGATGCGGCTCCAGATCGTCCGCAGCGAGCAGAATCTGGCCGGGGAGGCTCAGGGCCAGCTTATGGAGCTGTGCGCCGCCATGGACGGGTTCCAGACAGACTGCGAGGCGGTGATGGAGGATCTGGCGGGCAGCACCGTAGTCCACTCCGCCCTCCGCCGGGGCGGCGGGGACTCCCGGACGCTGTACCAGGTCCTGTTCCGCGCCACCGCCCACCTGGAGGACTATGCCCGGTTCGACGTCTACGACCGGGAGGGCAGCTGCCGCTATACCACCGCTTACTCCCTGCCCTATGAGACACTGGACCCGGACTGGGGCATCCTCCGGGCGGCCCGGGAGGCGGAGGGGACGGTCCTCCGCTCCGGGCAGGACGGAGACCTTATCGCTGCCAGGGCCATCCGGAATTACGCCGGCGTGGCGCTGGGGTACGTGACGGCCACGGTGGAACAGAGCGGCTTCGACCAGATGTTTTCCGGCCTGTACCCCGCCGCCAGCGAGGTGCTGGTGGTGGACGGCCGGTGGCGGGCGGTATACTACTCCCGTCCTGCCCAGACCCGGACTGCGGCGGAGGCGCTGCGCAGCCAGCTCCTGGCCGGGGAGCCTCTGTCCGGCGGGGAGTACCGGTTTTTCACCCAGCGCCATGAGGCCACGGGCTTTTCCCTGGTGCTCCAGCAGCCACGGGCTTTCACGGAGCCGGTCATAGGGGCCATCTATCTCACGGGGGCGCTGATGGGGGCGCTGTGCCTGGTGCTGAGCCTTCTGTCCGCGTGGATACTCAGCCGCTACCTCTCCGAGCCGGTCCAGCAGCTGGACGAGGCCATGGGAGAGGTGGAGCGGGGCCGCCTGGACGTCCATCTGGAGACGGACCGCTCCGACGAGCTGGGCCGTCTGGCGGGCCGCTTCAACCGCATGGCGGAGGAGTATCGGGCCTATCTGGACCGCTCGGTCCAGCGGCAGAAGGAGCTGAACGAGACCCGCATCCGGATGATGCAGGCCCAGCTGGACCCACATTTCCTATACAACACCCTGGATACGGTGAAATGGCTGGGGGTGGGCCACCGGGTGCCCCAGGTGGCCCAGCTGGCAACGGACCTGGCGGTGATCCTCCGGGCATCTATCTCCGGACCGGAGATTGTGACGCTGGAGCGGGAGCTGGAGCTCATCGAGCGGTACGTGGACATCCAGTCCATCCGGTTCGAGGACCGCTTCACCTGCGAGATCGACGTGGCGGACCGGTTCCAGTCCTGCCGGGTGCCCAAGCTGTGCCTTCAGCCGCTGGTGGAGAACGCCATCGTCCACGGCGCGGCGGACCGGGAGGAGGGCTATGTCAAGCTCTGGGCCGGGGAGGAGGACGGCGACCTGCTGCTGTTCGTCTCCGACAACGGCCCGGGCATCCCGGCGGAGGTGCTGGAGCGGCTCAACAGCGCGGACAAGGAGATTTCAGGCGGACATCTGGGCCTGTTCAACGTGGACAGCATCATCCGCCTGCATTACGGGGAGCGGTACGGGCTGACCGCCTGGAATCAGCCGGAGGGCGGCTGCTGCGTGGGGCTGCGCCTGCCGGTGCAGAGAGAGGAGAATTCAGATGCTGAAAGTCCTGATCGTTGACGACGAGGCGCTGGTCCGCCGGGGGATCGCCCTGGGGGTGGACTGGGCGGCTCTGGGCTGCGTGGTGGTGGGCGAGGCCGCCAACGGCGAGGAGGGACTGGCCGCCGTGGAGCGGTACAGTCCCAACCTTATCATCACCGACGTGCGGATGCCGAAGATGGACGGCATCGAGATGATGAACCGCCTGCGGGCGAAGGGGTGCCGGGCCCATGTGATCGTGCTGACAGCCTACAGCGACTTCTCCTACGCCCGCTCCGCCCTGCAGTTCGGCGCGGACGACTACCTGCTCAAGCCCTTTCAGGACCAGGAGCTCACCGCCGCTATTGACAAGATCCACCGCAAGGAGCAGGAGCAGACCTCCCTGACGCCCCAGGCGGCGCTGCCGCTGGTGAAGGGGGACAAGAGCAAGTATGTCCTCCAGGCGCTGGAGTACATCGCGGGCCACTACGCGGACCAGGACATCTCCATCACCTCTATCGCCGCCCACCTGGGCGTCAGCGAGGGGCACCTGAGCCATGTATTCAAAAAAGAGACCAGCTACACTATCATCAGTTATCTGACCCAGTACCGCATCCACACGGCCATGAAGCTCCTGCAGGACTGCCGCTACAAGGTCTATGAGGTGGCGGAGCTGGTGGGATACCGGGATGTGGCCTACTTCGGCAGCACCTTCAAGAAGCTGGTGGGGGTTTCGCCCTCCGAGTACCAGGACCGGTGCCGGTAGCGGTCCCGCCAGGGTTGTGTATCTTGCACAAAGCAGGATCACTGTTTTTTGACATCCTCGGTTTTTCTGACAGAATCCACCCAGGAATCTCAGTTTTGTCCCGTTCCATTTTGGAACGGGATTTTTTATAATAGAAGCATGGAAGATTCCCAAACGATCCCCAATTATGATGAAAAGGAGAAAACACAATGAAGAAAGCTCTTGCGATCCTGCTGGCTCTGGTGATGCTCCTGTCCCTTGCCGCCTGCGGCGGTAAGAACGACGCGCCTGCCCAGAACGACACCCCCAGCACCAATGAACCCGCCAGCACCCCCGATACCCCCGCCCCGGCGGAGCCTGCCGATGACGACGTGGACTACTCCGGTTATACCATCCGCATCTACTCCAACTCCAACTCCACCGAGCGCACCACGTGGCTCATCAACGAGGCCCGTGACGCCGGCTTCACCATCAGCATTGACGACAACTCCGTCATCTCCGGCGACACCGCCGCCATCCAGGCCGCCAACGAGAACAAGGACGGCGACATCCTGTTCGGCCTGAACGAGACCCGCTGGAGCCAGGTGGTCAACGGCACCTATGAGAACCTCAGCCTGGTGGACTGGACTCCCAGCTGGGCCGGTGATGTGGGCGAGTACGTCTATCCCGGTCAGGCTTACGGCCTGGTCATCCAGAACGTCCTGATGCTCTACCGCAACGACGAGCTGGGCACCAACGGCGCTGAGCTCCACTTCGACCACTGGGCCGACATCGTGGACTGCGGCTACAAATGGTATCGCCAGGGCAAGGTGGGCGGCACGACCAACGCCAACATCAACTCCGCCATGCTCTATGCCTTCATCGATCCCTCCTCCCCCGCTGGCGGCATCTCCGTGGACGGCTGGAAGACCCTGTGGAACTACTGCGAGAACGGCGAGTTCACCGGCGACAGCTACGGCTTTGATCCTCTGAACCGCGGCGACGTCCAGGTGGCCACCTTCTATTCCTCCTCCCTGTACGGCAAGATCGACGCCGCTGCCGAGGATTCCGCCACCCCCCTGCTGGGCGCTCTGGAGCCTGAGAACTGGGCCCTGGTGGACATCGCGGACGGCACCTACTATATCGCCGAGTATATCGGCATCTTGGACAAGGCCGGCCGCTCCGACGAGGAGACCGCCGCTGTCAAGGCTTTCGCTGAGTGGTTCGGTTCCGCCGACGTGCAGGCTGCCTGGGGCGAGGAGTTTGACTCCTATCCCTGCAACACCGCCGCCGCCAACATCCTCTACCCCTCCGGCGTGCCTGAGATCTACACCCTCAAGAATTTCGCTCTGACCAAGGTGGACGGCGACACCACCTACGCCGAGTACGTGGCCGCCCACTCCAGCGAGTGGACCAACATCATGACCAACCTGGGCTTCTACTGGGCCGACGCCAGCGGCGCCGCCTCCGAGCCCGACTGGAACAGCCTGGATTGGAGCACCCTGACCCAGTCCGCCGAGTAAGATCCAGACCTGCGTTTTCTTGTGGCGAGCCGGTTTCCCCG
>JAAVHD010000060.1:25093-46355 GCA_014799915.1 Oscillibacter sp. | reverse complement strand
ATTTCCCAGCACCCCGGGGAGCTCCCCTCGCGTGACACGGTAGGGACTAATTCTACATCCTAAAATAGAACTACCGTAGCCGAAACCGCTACTAAATCCGATTTAGCCCGGATGGACTACAGGATCAGCGCAAAAAATAAATTCCCCTGCAATAAATGAGGGATTCTTAAACCGTAGGTTTAAGCACGTTTTTGCCTACTTTTGTCGTGTGACAAAAGTAGGCGCGGAGTCCGGGGCCGCGCAGGTCCCGGGCCAGGTGGAGAACCAACTGCCCTGCCGCCGCATAGCGGCGGCAAGAAAAAAGCGGAGCGGCCCGCAGGGCCGCAAAGATAAGAAAGCCCCCGCGCCAGCCGGCGCGGGGGCTTTCTGTAACCAAACTGTAACTTGCCTTTTATTATATACAATCGTATAATAGCGTCAAGTTAGACAATCGTATAACATATCCATAGGAGGGAAACAAAATGAAAAAACTGGGCGATGCGGAATTAGAGATCATGCTGGCCATCTGGGCGGCCGGGGAACCGGTAACATCATCCTATGTCCAGGAGAAGCTCCGGGGCAGCCGGGACTGGGCGCTGCCGGCGATCCTGACGTCACTGAGCCGCTTGGTGGAGAAAGGCTTTTTAGCCTGCGAGAAGCAGGGAAGAAGCAACCGGTATCGTCCCCTGGTCAGTGAGAGCGACTACAAAACCGCCGAGGGACGGGGCATTATCGACCGCCTCTACGGCAGCAGTTTCACCGGCATGGTGGCCTCCCTATACAACGGAAAGGCCATCGACGGGGATGATTTGGCCGAGCTGCGGAAATACTTAGATACACTGGAGGGAAAATAAATGGAACTGTTGTTGGATGTTCTGAAATGGAGCGTGATTGTGGGGGCGGCGGCGCTGGCGCTGACGCTGCTCAAGCCCCTGCTGGATAAACGCTACAGCGCCAAGTGGCGCTATGGGGTCTGGCTGGTGATGGCGGTGTTTCTGCTGCTGGCCCCGGTGCAGTGGGAGACGCTGGTCCCCGAGGCCCCGGTGACGCCGCCGGTGGTCATTGAGGTGCCCCAGATGGAGGTCTCCGTCAGCCGTCAGGAGGGGCTGTCCATCCAGCGGCCTGCTGTTACGCCCGCGGTGCGACCCATTGGGACGGCAGCCGCGGCAGCAGCAGTGGAGAACAGACCGGCTGTCATTCCGCTGGACAAGATCCTGAGCGGCCTGTGGCTGGCGGGGATGGGACTGTTCTTTGTCTATCATCTGTTCGGGACGTGGTACTTCAACCGGAAGGCCCGGCGGTGGAGCCAGTGCGCCGGAGAGGACACGCTGCGGGTTTATGAGACTGTATGGCAGGAGATGGGGCTGAAAAAAGCTCCGCCCCTCCGGGTCAGCGCGGTGGTGGATTCTCCTATGGTCATNGGGCTGTTCCNGCCNTGNCTGCTGCTGCCGGGNGAGGNCTTNGCGGCACAGGAATTGNTGTTTATCCTCCGCCANGAGCTGACCCACTANCGGCGGCGNGANNTGTGGTATAAGCTGGTNCTGCTGGCGGCTAACGGGATGCACTGGTTCAANCCCCTGNCGTANCTNCTGCGCCGGGAGGCGGAGCGGGANNTGGAATTGACCTGCGACGACGCGGTGGTGGCGGGCCGGGACGCGCTGGAGCGGCGGGCTTACAGCGAGGCCCTGCTGGGNTCCATNCACCGGCAGAAGGGCCTTGGCCGGGCGGTGCTGTCTACGCATTTTTATGGCGGCAAAGAGGTCATGATGGANCGTTTNCGCAACATTCTGGGCAACCGGGGCCGGAAATGGGGCGTGCTGGCCCTGGCNCTNGCGCTGCTGGCGACGGTNNCGGCGGCGTGTACCTTCGGCGTGAAGCCNTCCACGGACGGAGAACTGAGCGCNGAGNAGCTGGCGGNGTGGCAGGAGAGGGTGGAAAGTCCGGAGATGGATNACTATATCTGGANGATGTACACCGATACGGCCTANCTGNCGTCGAAAGAAANNCTGGACGAGATATNCCCGNNCCCGGAGGGNNTGGCGNANGANATCGGCCANNNGGANNTNAACCCCAAGGTCCTCAGTGGGACCAAAAGCGGCGATACGGTGACGCTGGAGATTGAGGGCNCCTTTGCCTCCCGTCTGCCCACCGGTACNCTGACGCTGGTGAATGACGAGCCCGTCAGCTTCACCACCCCGCTNTANACCGCCGTGGAGACGGCGGCNCGGAGNCAGATAGAGTATGCGGCGGCATCCATCGTCTCCTTTTCGGATGATTCGCTGGAATTTACAGAGAAGTATATCACCAACCTTTTCTGCTCGGAAAGCATGACCTTCGACGGCAAAACCTACTATGTCTGGAACCTGTACTACTACATGAAGCCCAACGACATCAATAAAGTCATGTTCGNCGGCGGNATGGACGCGACAAATGGCTGGGTGACCTCGTCCTCCTCCATGGGGGACCCCATCTTGATTGCCAGCGTGGACGCGGACGGCAGCGTGGTTCTGGAGGAGCAGACCTGGAGCGGCACATTAGGTGAGGAGGGGTACACCTGGGAGGAATACCTTTACTGCAACCTTTACCTGGGCATGGAGGAGATGACGGGTATCCTGCAGGGCTGGCCGGAACTGAGCACGCCCCTCATGGAGTCTCTCCANNACGGNCATGANACCTGGGCGCTGGACTGGCAGGATGTGGCCATCTCCTATCTGAGCAATATCTACGGCATCTACGCGGACAGCGGCGTCTCCAGTCTGCGGACCTTCAAGGCGGACCCGGAGTGGAACCACCACGACGAGGCCGTGCTGGCCCAGGCGGTCTGCGGGGACCGCACCGCCACGCTGCTGCTGGCCCACGTCAATTATCCCGTTGAGGTTTGGAATACCACTATAACCTGGTGGCAGGTGGTTGGCGTGAAGTGGGAGCCGGATGCGCCGGAGACCGTCAGGGAGCAGAACGCTCTGCCGGTGGGCGAGCTGTCTGGCGAGGAATTGGCGGCCATCACCGACTACTTCAACGACCGGCTGCATAATGGCCTGCTGCGGTTCCCCTACAGCAGTATCGGCGCGGGTACGAAGTATCTGGAGATCTTGTTTTACGATCTGGGCCAATCCGTGACGGACCAGGAGGAACGGGACGCGCTGGCAGAAACGTTCTTTGACGGGGAGTTCCCCGACGTTGACTGCCTCAAGCTGACCAGGGGATTCATCCAGGGGTATCTGGAGCAGAATTTCGGGCGGCTTGGNAACTATGGCNTTGAAACNGACAGNTCGGACATCTGGCTGGTCTTTAANGCGCTGGAAAGATCGGANTCNATTCCNTANCTGGAGGAGTANGACGCATGGTATCTGGTTCACGGCGACACCATGATGAGCGGCTACACCTTTGACCGGGCCGAGCGGNATGAGGACGGNGTGGTNAGTCTNTACTACACCACNGANNTGTGGCANTANAANGACANCGGCGAGCTGGACCTNCTCTGGGNNCAGCCCATGNGNGCCNNGATGGTNCTGGGNGANGACGGNGGATGGAGGATNNTNNCCAACNNAATNGNNNAATAACCGCAAAGNAGCGCCAGCCGGNNNTCCGGCTGGCGCTTTNNTTATGAATATTGCTCCCACANNTCNTCCAGCCACGNTTCNATAGCCNGGGTCANNGCCAGCTGCTGCCGCAGCACNGCAAGGCCGGTCTGAGGNACNGANGGGTCCTGTGCCTTCCGCNCCAGCTCCTNCTCCTGGNAGGCCNGCANGGCCAGCACGTTCTCCCCGATGCGGTTCAGNCATTCCCGNCGCTCNNCAGCGGGNAGGCCGTCCAGGTTGACGATCACGGCGTTCATGTCCAGAAAGATCCGCACCGGCTGNGCGGAGATCTCCAGCATCAGCCGCNCAAACTCCCGCTCCCCGNCCTCGGTGAGNGNGTAGACGGCCTTCTCCGGCATCCGGCCCTCCTTTACNNTCTCGCCNTTGATGAAGCCCCGCTCCTCTAATTGGAGGGCNTTCTTGTAGACGGATGGGGTGCTGATTTTCACCCATTTGGANATATTGCGGTATTCCACCAGTTTCTGCATATCGTAGGCGCTAAGAGGCTCACGTTTAAGCATCCCCAGCAGGATCAGATCAATAGCGGCCATTGGATTCTCCTTTNCCTCTTGACAGATGCTATAAATTATAGTACTATATTNCGCGTTGCGCAACTAGTATAATTTATAGTANTATAANNNNTNGGAAGGAGCTATTCATGGAAAAAGAAAATCAAAAGCTGGCGCTGCTGGGCTCNGCGCCGGTACATAAGGCNCTGCTGGCNATGGGCCTGCCCACCATGACCGGGATGATGATCAACGCCCTGTACAATCTGGCNGANGCNTGGTTTGTCAGCGGACTGGGGANAACAGAGATGGGNGCTGTCTCNGTGGTGTTTCCNCTNGGGCAGGNGGCGGTAGGTCTGGGNCTGCTGTTNGGCAGCGGGGCGGCGTCCTANCTNTCNCGCCTGCTGGGCCGTGGNGANCGNGAANCGGCGTCAAAGACCGCCGCCACNGCCCTGTACAGCGCACTGCTGGTGGGAGCCGCCGCCATTCTCTGTATGGTACTGCTGCTGGAACCTATCCTGCGTCTTATGAAGGTTTCGGAGGGGATCATGCCCTATGCGCTGGTCTACGCGAGGATCTATCTCCTCTCCTGCATCTTTAATGTCTTTAATGTCACGATGAACAATATCTCCGCCGGAGAGGGCGCGGCGAAGACGGCCATGGGCGCTCTGCTGTCCGGCGCGGTATTGAACATCGCCCTGGACCCGCTGTGTATCTTTACCCTGCGTCTCGGCGTAGCCGGGGCGGCTATCGCCACCGCTGTCTCGCAAGTAGTTTCTACGGCGGTTTACTTGGCCTATATCCGCAGCGGCAAAAGTGCGCTCTCGTTTCACCCAAGGCATTTCTCCCCCAACCGGGAAATCCTGTCCGAAATCCTGAAAATCGGCGTGCCTACGCTGGTATTTCAGTTATTGACCAGTCTCTCCATCATTCTGGTGAACCGGCAGGCCGCCGTTTATGGAGACGGAGCCGTCGCCGCCATGGGAGCTGTTACCCGCGTCACTTCTATGGGCAGTCTTATGGTCTTTGGCTTCCTGAAGGGCTTCCAGGCCATCGCCGGGTTCAGNTANGGCGCAAAGAATTTTNCCCGCCTNCGGGAGGTGATNCGNACCGCCNTGNTGTGGTCNACCGGGTTNTGNCTGNTGTTCGGACTGGGGATNGTNCTNTTCGCNCCGGGNATNATAGGNCAGTTCGCCANGGGTGAAGCNCAGATNNTNNCCGTNGGCGTTCCGGCTCTNNGGGCNGCCGGAGCGTCCTTCCCGCTGTTNGGGTTCTACACGGTCTATTCTTTCCTGCTCCTTGCCCTGGGCAGGGGCGGGCCGGGATTCTTCCTGGGGGCCTGCCGCCAGGGGATATGCCTTGTGCCGGTGATCCTACTCTTTCCTGCCCTGTGGGGCATCACTGGCATCTTCCTGGCCCAGCCCGCCGCCGACGCGCTCTCCGCCGCCGCTGCCGCCGTCACGGCGCTGCGCCTCCATCGGGAATTGTCCGATTGACGACAAAAGTTCGACAAATGTAGACCAAAGTGGTTGACAAGTGTAAACCGAAATGGTATAGTTGGCCTCAGAATTTTCCAAGCACTTCAACACTCAGGAGGCCATACCGACTATGCGGCAAAAAAGAGCGGGCTGGAAGGCCCCACTTCTGATCTTTCTGATCCTCTGCCTTCTATTCCAGATTGGCGATCTCATCTACGTGATCTATTTCGGCGTTGGCAGATGCCGGCTGCCGGTGCTGATGTATCACCATTTTGTAGATGCGGAGGAGAGCGGCGCGGGCACCGTCGTCACTACCTCCCGCTTCCGGGAGCAGATGACTGCCCTGAAGGAGGCGGGGTATCAGACCGTCACCATCCCCCAGATCATTGATTACGTGGAAAACGGCGCGGCCCTGCCCAGGCACCCGATACTTATTACCATGGACGACGGCTACAGCAGTAACCTCACCGAGGCGGCTCCGATCCTGGAGGAGCTGGGGATGTGCGCCACCATTTTTGTCATCGGCATCAACGAGGGCGAGGAGTACTACGCTCACTCCGGCGAGCCCCTGTGGCTGGAGCGCTTTGCCTTTGAGGAGGCCGCGCCCTGGGTGGAGAAAGGCGTCATTGATGTGCAGAGCCATACCTACGATATGCACCAGCTGGCTTCTTACGGCTACAGCGGCCGGGACGGCGTGCGGCGGCTGGAGGGCGAGAGCGGCGAGGACTACCGGCAGGCCCTGCTTTCCGATATGGAGGCTTTCCGCCAGCGGCGGGAGGGGCGGGTGGCTACGGAGCTGCTGGCGCTGGCGTATCCCTTTGGCTATTACACGCCGGAGGCGGACGAGCTGCTGCGGGAAGCCGGTTACGCTGTCACCTTTACCATCGACGAGCGGACCAACTGGCTGCAAACCGGCGACAGCAGCTGCCTGCGCATGATGGGACGCATCAACGTCATCGACGGTTTCAGCGGCGAGGAGCTGGTGAGCCGGGTGGACCAGTATTCCGGCAGATTTTCTGTTTTTAGCAATTGACAAAGAGACCGCTATGCGCAACCATATTGTCCGCTTGACGGCGGTGAGCAGATGTGATACCATCCCGGATAGATAACTTTTCAAGGAGGTCCGCCGATGGTAAGCGACATGACAACCGGCAGTCCGGTGAAGCATCTCATCCGCTTCGCCGTGCCCATTCTGCTGGGGAATCTCTTTCAGCAGTTCTACTCCGTGGTGGACGCCATGGTGCTGGGTCGGGGCGTGGGAGTGGACGCGCTGGCGGCGGTGGGGTCCACCGACGCGATCAATTCCCTCGTACTGGGCTTCATCGTCGGACTGACTCACGGCTATTCCATTCTCATTGCCCAGCGCTTTGGCGCGGGAGATTATCCCGGCATCCGCCGGACGGCGGCTAACGCGGCCTATTTGACTCTGGGCTCCTCGGTGCTGATCACGCTTATCAGTCTTATGGGTTCCCGGTCACTGCTGGGGCTGCTGAACACGCCGGAGAACATTCTGGAGAATGCGCTGCTGTATATCCGCATCATCTTCGCAGGACTCACCGCCACCGTGTTCTACAACATGCTCTCCGGCATTCTCCGGGCACTTGGGGATAGCGTTTCGCCGCTTGTCATTCTGGTGGCCAGCTCGGTGGTAAATGTGGGGCTGGATGTGCTGTTTGTCGTTGTTTTCCGCTGGGGCGTAGCGGGGGCGGCAGCGGCTACGGTGCTGTCTCAGACAGTATCCGCCCTCATGTGCTTCTTTGTTCTGCGCCGGATAGCGTTGATGAAATTTCAGCCGGAGGACTGGGCTGTTGATGGCCCTCTGATCGGACAGCTCCTTCGGCTGGGGGTCCCGGTGGGACTGATGCACTCCGTCACCGCCATGGGCATGATGCTGCTGCAAAGCACAGTCAACGGCCTGGGTTCCATCGCCGTGGCCGCCTATACCACCGGGTCCAAGATCATGATTCTGGCGATCCAGCCCGGCGACATTCTGGGACTGGCTCTGGGCACTTATGTGGGGCAGAATCTGGGCGCGGGACGGCTGGACCGGGTCCGGCTGGGCGTGCGGCGCGCGGTGGCGATGTCCCTAGGGATCAACATTACCATGGGAATGATTCTGGCGGCTTTTGGACGGGAGCTGACCGCCGTCTTCGTTTCCGGTGCGGAGCAGGCGGTTATTGAGGCTGCCTATCCCTATTTTGTGATCACCGGCGCGGGGGTGTGGATCGTGGGACTGCTGTTCCTCTACCGCACTTCCCTGCAAAGCCTGGGGGATACCGTGGTGCCCATGATCTCCGGCGGCGTGGAGCTGGGGATGCGGGTGGGGACGGTGCTGGTGCTGTCCCGGTGCTTCCATCTGGGATTCTACGCGGTGTGCTTCGCGGAGGTGGCGGCATGGACCGGCGCGGCGGTGCTGCTGATCGTGGGATTTTACGTCCGGCTGGGGCGGCTCTCAAGGAAAGCTGCCTGAATTGCGAAGAAAGTAACACAGCGGTCCCGGAGGCGGATGCCTCCGGGGCCGCTGTGTTATCCCTTAATTTACAAATTGTTCAAATAGAAGGCAACAAATCGTATTGACAGACGGGGGCAATGGTGTTACACTGGCTTTAGCACTCGAGGGAAAGGAGTGCTAAAGGAGAGAACGCCATGGAATTGACCGCCAGAAAGAAGCAAATACTAAAGGTGGTCACCGAGCGCTACATTGACGCCGCCGAGCCGGTGGGCTCGAAGTTCATCGCCCAGGCCATGGGCGGCTCCGTCAGCCCCGCCACCATCCGCAACGAGCTGGCGGACCTGGTGGAGCTGGGTTACCTGGAGCAGCCCCACACCTCGGCGGGCCGGGTCCCGTCCCCTAAGGGATACCGGTTGTACGTCAATGAGCTGATGGAGCGCCGCGCCGTGTCCGACCAGGAGGCCGCCGAGATCAACGCCGCCCTGGGCGGAAAGATGCGGGAGCTGGACAGCGTCATCGCCCAGGCCGGGCAGATGGTGTCCTCCATCGTCAGCTACCCCGCCTACGCGGTGGCGGCAGGCAAGTCCAGCGTCACGGCCCTGCGGTACGATCTGCTGCCGGTGGATGCGGAGAGCTTCATCACCGTGGTGATGACCAACGACAAACGGGTGAAAAGCCAGCTGCTGCACACCCCGATGCCGGTGGAGCCGGAGCAGCTCACCGCCTTGGCGAATCTCCTGAACACCCACTTTACCGGCACAGGGGCGGAGGAGATGGGCGAGAAGCTCATGAGCCTCACCGGCCAGCTGCCGCCGGAACTGTTTATGCCCCTGTCAGCCGCCATCGAGTACGCCACGGCGGTCATCGACCAGAGCGCGAAGAATCAGGTTTTCACCACCGGCCAGACCCAGCTGCTGCGCCAGCCGGAGTTCCAGGACCCCGGGCGGGCCGACGGGCTCATGAGTCTGCTGACGGACCAGAAGGCCGAGCTTCCGGTACTGGATGCGGACACGCCCATGCAGATCCTGATCGGGCCGGAGAACGTCAACGAGGCGCTGAAGGACGCCAGCGTGGTGGTGGCCAGCTACGACATCGGCGAGAACATGCGGGGGCTTATCGGCGTGGTGGGCCCCACGAGGATGGATTACGCCGCCGTGGCCGCAAGGCTCAGCTACTTCGCCGAGAGCCTGACGAAAATGTTTGGAAAGAGTAATCAGTTACCCCCGAAGGAGGACGATAAATCGTGAGTAAAAAAGAGAACCCCGCGCCCCTGGAGGGACAGGAGAGCGAAGCCCCCGAGGCAGCAGAGGAGTGCCGCCAGGAGGAGCAGGAGACCTTCACCGTCACCAAGGAGCAGATGGAAAAGATGGAGGGCCTCGCCAAGGACCTGGCGGAGCAGAACGACAAGTTCCTGCGCCTGGCGGCGGAGTACGACAACTACCGCAAGCGCACCGCCAAGGAGAAGGAGAGCATCTATCAGGACGCTAAGATGGACACCATCGGCAAGTTCCTGGAGGTCTATGATAACCTGGAGCGGGCCGTACAGCAGGCGGGAGACGAGGAGAATGTCCACAAGAAAGGCATGGAGATGATCTTCCACCAGCTGGAGGGCGTGCTGGAAAAACTGGGCGTGACCGTAGTGGACCCCATGGGCGAGAGCTTTGACCCCGAGCGCCACAGCGCCGTGATGCACATCGAGAGCGAGGACCTGGGCGAGAACGTGGTCAGCCAGGTGTTCCAGAAGGGCTTCCTGCTGGGGGAGAAGGTCATCCGGTTCGCCACCGTGCAGGTGGCGAATTAGGCAACGCATAATCCCGTAGGGGCCGATGTCCTCATCGGCCCGGTCTGCCGGAACCGCTATCCGCCGTAAGGACGGGCCGGTGAGGACACCGGCCCCTACGAATGCAAAAATCATAAATTGCTGTCTTTTCATCATGTTAATAAATTTTTCTAATATATCAGGAGGACAAACAAAATGTCTAAAGTTATCGGTATCGATTTGGGTACAACCAATTCCTGCGTAGCCGTCATGGAGGGCGGCGAGAGCGTTGTCATCGCCAACGCCGAGGGCAACCGCACTACCCCGTCCGTGGTGGCCTTCTCCAAGACCGGCGAGCGTATGGTGGGCCAGGTCGCCAAGCGTCAGGCCATCACCAACCCCGACCGCACCATCTCCTCCATCAAGCGTGAGATGGGCACCGACCACCGCGTCGGCGTGGACGGCAAGAGCTACACCCCCCAGGAGATCTCCGCCATGATCCTGCAAAAGCTGAAGGCGGACGCCGAGGGCTATCTGGGCACCACCGTCACCGAGGCGGTCATCACCGTCCCCGCCTACTTCACCGATTCCCAGCGCCAGGCCACCAAGGACGCTGGTAAGATCGCCGGCCTCGAGGTCAAGCGCATCATCAACGAGCCCACCGCCGCGGCCCTGGCCTACGGCGTGGACAAGGAGGAGGCCCAGAAGGTCATGGTCTATGACCTGGGCGGCGGCACCTTCGACGTGTCCATCCTGGACATCGACGACGGCGTCATCGAGGTTCTGGCTACCGCGGGCAACAACCGTCTGGGCGGCGACGACTTTGACGAGTGCGTGATGAAGTACCTGGTGGCCGAGTTCAGGAAGGCCGAGGGCATCGACCTCTCCGGCGACAAGGTCGCCATGCAGCGCCTGAAGGAGGCCGCCGAGAAGGCCAAGATCGAGCTTAGCGGCGTGACCACCTCCAACATCAATCTGCCCTATATCACCGCCGACGCCACCGGCCCCAAGCACCTGGATGTGACCCTGACCCGGGCCAAGTTCAACGAGCTGACTGCCCATCTGGTGGAGGCCACCATGGGTCCCGTGCGCCAGGCCATGAGCGACGCGGGCCTCAGCGGCAGCGATATCTCCAAGGTCCTGCTGGTGGGCGGCTCCAGCCGCATCCCCGCCGTGCAGGACGCTGTGAAGAAGATCACCGGCAAGGACGGTTTCAAGGGCATCAACCCCGACGAGTGCGTGGCTATGGGCGCGGCGCTCCAGGCCGGCGTGCTGACCGGCGACGTGAAGGGCCTGCTGCTGCTGGACGTCACCCCCCTGTCCCTGGGCATTGAGACCATGGGCGGCGTGTGCACCCGCCTGATCGAGCGCAATACCACCATCCCCGCCAAGAAGAGTCAGATCTTCTCCACCGCCGCCGACAACCAGACCTCCGTTGAGGTCAATGTCCTCCAGGGCGAGCGTGAAATGGCCGCTGCCAACAAGAGCCTGGGCCGCTTCCACCTGGACGGCATCGCCCCGGCCCGCCGCGGCGTGCCCCAGATCGAGGTCACCTTTGACATCGATGCCAACGGCATCGTCAACGTCTCCGCCAAAGACCTGGGCACCGGCAAGGAGCAGCACATCACCATCACCTCCTCCACCAACATGAGCAAGGACGACATTGAGAAGGCCGTCAAGGAGGCGGAGCAGTACGCCGCCGAGGACGCCCGCATCAAGGAGGCCGTGGAGACCCGCAACAACGCAGACCAGATGGTCTATCAGGCGGAGAAGACCCTGGGCGAGATGGGCGACAAGATCCCCGAGGGCGATAAGGCCACCGTCCAGTCTGCCATCGACAAGCTGAAGGAGACACTCAAGGGTGAGGACACCGCCGCCATCAAGGCGGACACCGAGGCCCTCCAGCAGGCTTTCTTCGCTGTCAGCGAAAAGCTGTACCAGCAGGCCGGAGGCCCCCAAGCAGGCGGCCCCGACATGGGTGGCCAGCCCGGCGGAGACCAGGGCGGTCAGCAGTACTACGATGCCGACTACAAGGTAGTTGACGACGACGAGAACAAGTAAGAAGACAGATTCCGATGGGACGGGGAGTGCTCCCCGCCCCATTTGGAATGTATTATTTCCGAGCTAAAAGCTCGGAAATAATGTATATGATTTGAGCCGTTTTGCTCGCCGCCGTAAACGGCGGCAACCGCAAAACGTGGCACATATTACTTCTGAGCTTTAAGCTCAGAAGTAATATACAGATTGGATGTGAAGAATATATGGCCGATCAAAAAAGAGATTACTACGAGGTCCTTGGCGTGCCCAAGACCGCCACGGACGCGGAAATAAAGAAAGCCTACCGCAAGCTGGCCAAGGAGAACCATCCCGACCTGAACCCCGGCGACAAGGCCGCCGAGGCCCGGTTCAAGGAGGCCAACGAGGCATACGAGATCCTCAGCGACAGCGACAAGCGCTCCCGGTATGACCAGTTCGGCTTCGCCGGGGTGGACCCCAACTACGCCGCCCAGAACGGCGGGTTCGGCGGTGGCTTCGACGGTGGGTTCGACTTCGGCGACCTGGGGGACATCTTCGGCAGCTTCTTCGGCGGGGGCTTCGGCGGGTCCACCCGGTCCCGCAACGGCCCCCAGCGGGGCGAGAGCCTGCGCATGGGGGTGACCATCACCTTCGAGGAGGCCGCCTTCGGCTGTGAGAAGGAGGTCAGTTTGGAGCGGGTGGAGCAGTGCCCGGACTGCAAGGGCACCGGCGCAGCCCCCGGCACCACGCCGGAGACCTGTTCCAACTGCGGCGGCTCCGGCACCGTCCAGCAGCGGCGGCAGACCCCCATGGGCGTCTTCGCCACCACCGGCCCCTGCCCCAAGTGCGGCGGCAAGGGTAAGATCATCTCCTCCCCCTGCAAGAACTGCGGCGGCACAGGCCAGACCCGCAAGCGGAAGACCGTCAAGGTCAACATTCCCGCGGGCATCGACAACGGGCAGATCATCTCCCTCCGGGGNCAGGGCAACGCCGGAANGAACGGCGGNCCNNCCGGNGANNTGCANATNGTNNTCNCNGTCCAGCCCCACCAGCTGTTCCGCCGGGANGGGTCCGACGTGTACTGCGACGCGCCCATTACCTTCACCCAGGCGGTGCTGGGCGGCGAGCTGGAGATCCCCACCATCGACGGCAAGGTGTCCTACACCCTGCCCGANGGGACNCAGACGGGGAGCACCTTCCGCCTCAAGGGCAAGGGNATTCCCAANATCAACAGCCGNGGCCGTGGCGACCAGTTCGTCACCGTCCACATTGAGACNCCCCGCAACCTCAACCGNGAGCAGAAGGAGGCCCTGCGNAAGTTCAGCGAGACGCTGAAGGAGAACAACTACAAGGAGCGCAAGAGCTTTTTCGATATGTTCAAGAAATAAGGAGGAGAGCGCGTTATGAGGATTTCCATTGCGTCNGACCACGGCGGATATGAGCTNAAAGGAGGANCTGCGNTCCTGGCTGACCGNNNNGGGCCACGAGGTGGAGGATTTCGGCTGCCANAGCCGCGANAGCTGCGACTACGCGGACTTTGCNGAGCCCGCCGCCCGCGCCGTGGCGGAGGGNAAATGNGACCGGGGCATCGTCATCTGNACCACCGGCATNGGCATNTCCATNACCGCCAACAAGGTCANGGGCATNCGCTGNGCNCTGTGCAGCGAGCCGGTAAGCGCNTCCCTGACCCGNCACCACAACGACGCCAACATGCTNGCNATGGGCGCTGGGATGGTAGGCCCCATGATGGCGCGGGAGATCGTCACCGCTTTNCTGACCAACGACTTNGANGGNGGNCGCCACCAGCGCCGTGTGGACAAGGTNATGGCGGTAGAGAACCGCTGAACCCGCCTTTCCGGCATAGGACAAGGCCGGNNACGATANAATTACATCAAGGATTGAGAAGGTGCGTCCGGACATTCCGGNCGCNCCTTCTTTTNCTNTTNGGGGGGTGNNCNGGATGNGGAAAAAGGTCTTGNNGGTTTTGCTGGCNCTTNTGCTGNCGGGNTGNGGCTCCGNTCCGGCGCAGACNGTGAACCTGGACGGCTCCACGGCCATGTCCGGNGTGATGGCNGTNCTCCAGGAGGCNTACCGGCAGCGGGAGCCGGNGGTGCGGATCAACTGCTCCGGCTCCGGTTCCGGCGCGGGNATCGAGGGGGTNCTGGCNGGGATCATCGACATCGGCCTCTCCAGCCGGGAGCTGACGGCGGANGANANNGNGCGNGGCGCGGTGGGNCATGTGATNGCCCTGGACGGTATCGCNGTGATCGTCCANCCNGACAATCCGGTGCAGGACTTGTCCNNNGAGACGCTGNCGGAGATTTTTANGGGGCAGGTCAGCCGGTGGACGGAAGTGGGCGGAGAGGACCGNCCTGTTGCGGTCTATGGCCGGGAGGCNGGGTCCGGGACCCGGANGGCCTTCGAGGAGGCGNTGGGNGTAACGGACCGGTGCGNCTACACCAACGAGTACTGCTCNACNGGCGACGTGGTNGGCAANGTGGCGGCAAATCCAAACGCCATCGGGTATGTGTCCCTGGCGGCGGTGGGGGAGACGGTAANNACGGTNGCNNTGGACGGGGTNTCCNGCGGGNTNGATNCCGTNCGGGAGGGAAGGTATCCNATTTGNAGGCCCTTTCTGCTGGTGACAAAGGCGGCGCTGAGTGAAGNCGCCGGNGCATTTTTGCGGTTTGCGGAGAGTGAGGAGGCGGAACCATATCTTGCAATGGCTGGGACTGCGGTGCCGGGGCGGTGAGCGGGCAGCACACATCCTGTTTTTCCTCTGTGCGCTGACTGCCGTGGCGCTGCTGCTGCTCATTACGGCATATCTGATTCTCGCCGGACTGCCCGCTATCCGGGAAATCGGACTGAGAAACTTTTTACTGGGGGAGGTCTGGGATTCTGCCAANAGGGAGAATCCGCAATTTGGGATTTTACCNCTTCTGCTGACCTCCATNTACGGTGCGGCGGGGGCNATGGTGCTGGGCGTGCCGNTGGGACTGCTGACGGCGCTGTTTCTGGCCAAGGCCGCGCCGAAGGGATTGGCAGTGGTAATCCGGTATCTGGTNCGGCTGCTGGCGGGGATNCCGTCGGTGGTGTGCGGACTGGTGGGCATGACGGTNCTGGTGCCGTTTCTGCGGGAGANNCTNNNCCTCCCCGCNGGGGACNGTNTGCTGGCCGCTGTGATNGTNCTGGCGGTGATGATCCTGCCCTCCGTGGTGGAGNTGTCNGANGANGCNTTGGNGGCGGTGCCCAGGTCCTACGAGGAGGCCAGTCTGGCGCTGGGNGCCACGGAGGCGGANACATGGTTCCGGACTTCCCTCCCNGCTGCCGGGAGCGGCGTTGCCGCCGCCGTGACNCTGGGGATCGGCCGTGCCATGGGCGAGGCCATGGCGATTCTCATGGTGGCGGGAAACGTGGCCAATATGCCCGGNCCNCTGCGNAGCGTCCGGTTTCTCACGACCGGCATCGCCATGGAGATGGGCTACGCCGCCGCCGGGAGCCTGCGGCAGCAGGCGCTGTTTTCCATTGCGCTGGTACTGTTTGTCATCGTTCTGNTGATCAANATCCTGCTCCACCTGGCCCGTGGACGGGGAAAGGGGGGATAGGCCCATGANCCGCCGNTCCATCCGCCGCCGGGCGGGGGATTTTTTTGCGAAAGCGCTGCTGTGGNTCAGNGCGGCGGCGGTGTCCGCGCTGCTGCTGGCGGTGGCGGGGTATGTGTGCTTNCGGGGCATACCGGGGATCAGCTGGCGGCTGCTGATGGAGGAGGAGAGCGTCCTGTGGGGGACGGTCGGGATCCTGCCGAGCGTGGTCAATACGCTGTTTGTCATTGCGGCGTCTCTGGCGGTGGTNCTGCCGCTGGGNGTGGGGGCGGCGGTNTATCTGACGGANTANGCNAAAAACCGGCGGCTGGTGGGGCTTATCGAATTTGCCGCCGAGGTGCTGTCNGGGATTCCNTCCATCCTCTACGCCATGATTGGCGCNCTGNTNTTCTGCGATNGGCTGGGACTGCAAAANACGCTGCTGGCCGGGGCGCTGACATTGGCGATCATGACCCTGCCCACNGTNCTGNGGACNACCCAGGAGAGNCTGAAAGCCGCCCCGGNATCCTACCGGGAGGGNGCNNTNGGANTGGGNATNGGGAAATGGCCTATGATCCGCACNGTNGTGCTGCCCGCCTCTGTGGANGGCATCGTCACCGGGTGNATCCTGGCGGCGGGNCGGGTNGTGGGNGAGACNGCGGTGNTGATGTANACNGCGGGNCTGTCCACNGTNATGCAGGATTTTTCCAGCTTGCAGGGGATGCTTCACGCCTCCGGCGCGACGCTCTCCACGGTGCTGTATGTCTACGCCAAGGAGCGNGCGGANTTCNCTGCGGNGTTTGCNGTTGCGACNGTNCTGCTGGTGATCACCGCCGTCATCAATCTGNCCGCGTCCGCTGTCGGGNGGAGGGCGCGCCGTGGCTGAACAGATCATTCTCTCCGCCCGGGAGCTGGATTTTTACTACGGTNCGGNGCAGGCGCTGCGGAAAATCTGCCTGGATATTCCNNCGCGNCAGGTGACNGCNCTGATCGGGCCGTCNGGCTGCGGNAAATCCACCTTNCTGCGGTGTCTNAACCGGATGAATGACCTGATNCCCGGCGNGAGGGCNGANGGTTCGCTCACCTTCCACGGACAGGAAATCTANGCCCGGAATCNGGATGTNACCGANCTGCGGCGGCAGATCGGCATGGTGTTCCAGAAGCCNAANCTGTTCCCNATGTCTATCTANGACAANGTGGCCTACGGCCCCCGGCTCCACGGGGTCAGGAGTAAATCCGCNCTGGACGAGACGGTGGAGCGNTCCCTCCGCGCNGCCGCCATCTGGGAGGAGGTGNNNAACCGTCTCAAGCGTCCCGCCCTGGGTCTCTCCGGCGGGCAGCAGCAGAGGCTCTGCATCGCCCGGGCCCTGGCGGTGGAGCCGGAGGTGCTGCTCATGGACGAGGCCACCAGCGCCCTGGACCCCATCTCCACCGTCCGGATCGAGGAACTGATGGGGGAGCTGAAACACCGCTACACCCTGGTCCTGGTGACCCACAACATGCAGCAGGCAGCGCGGATTTCCGACCGGACCGCCTTTTTTCTGAACGGCGAGCTGGTGGAGCAGGGGACCACAGACCGGGTGTTCTCCATGCCCCGTGACCGGCGGACGGAGGCGTATCTGACGGGAAAATTCGGATAACGGGAGGAAATTTCCGTTTTTGCAAAAATCTCTTGACTGTAAACCCACTTTACCCCCTATGATACGGTCAAAAAACCGCCAGGGCCTGATTGAGGCCCCGGCGGCTTTTTCTATGATGTTACTTCCCGAAATTCTCGATGATGTCCACGATCTCCATCCCGATCCTCTGCTGGGCTTCCTTGGTAGCCGCGCCGATGTGCGGCGTGCAGGAGACGTTGGGATGGGAGTACAGCGCGGAGTTGGTAGCGGGCTCGTCAGCATAGACATCCAACCCGGCGGCGCGGACCTTGCCGGAGTTCAGGGCCTCCAGCAGGTCGTCCTCATTGACGTTGTCGCCCCGGGAGGTGTTGATGAACACTACGCCGTCCTTCATCTTGTCGATGTTCTCCTTGCAGATGAGCTTCACGCCGTTGAGGCTGGGGGTATGGAGGGAGATAAAGTCAGAGCGCTCCAGCAGCTCGTCCAGCTCCACGTACTTCATGCCGATCTGCTCCTCGATGCCGGGGACATGGAAGATATCCTGTGCGATGACTTCCATGCCGATGCCCTTGGCCATGCGGCCCAGCGCCTGACCGATGCGGCCAAAGCCGATGATGCCCAAAGTCTTGCCGCCCAGCTCAAAGCCCTTGCCGTAGGCTTTCTTCTCCCACTTGCCCTCGCGCATGGTGTGACCGGCAACAGACAGGAACCGNGCGCAGGAGAACATGTGGCCCATAGCCAGCTCCGCCACGGAGTTGGAGGAGGCGCGGGGGGTGTTCTTCACGGTGATGCCGTTCTCCTCGGCGTACTTCACGTCGATGTTGTCCACGCCCACGCCGCCGCGGATGACCAGCTTCAGCTTGCCGCCCTTGGCCTCGTCGATGTGGTTGGCGCGGATCTTGGTGGCGCTGCGGACTACCACCGCGTCAAAATCTTTCAGCGCCGCGCCCAGCTCCTCGGGAGCGTAGAACTGCTCCACGACCTCGTGGCCGTTCTTCTTCAACTGCTCCAGGGCGGTTTTATCCATGCCGTCGGTAACTAAAATTTTCATAGCTGCATCTTCTCCTCAATTATAAGTTACATTTCTTAATAACTACTTTCCCGTTTTCATCCAGCAGGGGCGTTATACTGGAAAAATCATACGTGTCCCTTTCTGTCGCCAAATAATGGACGCCTGTCACCCGGTCATAGAGCACGTAAAGCGTGTGTAAATTGATACTGTAGAATTCCTTTATCACAAACCGATCCTGCATACCGTCTCGTTCACCGCCTTAACCGTTTTCTGCCTCGAACTTCTTCAGGAACTCCACCAGGGCCTCCACGCCCTCCTTGGGCATGGCGTTGTAAGTGCTGGCACGCAGACCGCCGACGCTCTTGTGGCCCTTCAGATTGTCATAGCCCGCAGCCTTGGTGGCGGCAACCACCTTGGCGTCCAGCTCCTTGTCGCCGGTGACGAAGGGGATGTTCATCAGGCTGCGGCACTCCTTGTCAACAGTTCCCTTGAACATCTTGGAGCTGTCCAGGAAGTCATACATGACCTTAGCCTTGTCGATGTTCAGCTTCTCCATGGCTTCCAGACCGCCGATGCTCTTGAGGTACTTGAACACCTTGCCGCAGCAGTAGATGGCCCAGCAGTTCGGCGTGTTGTACATGGAGCCGTTGTCGGCGTGGGTCTTGTAGCTCATATACAGCGGGGTCTTGGGATCAAGCTCGGCGTCGTCCCGGATCAGATCCTCGCGGATGATGACCACCACCATACCGGCGGGGCCCACATTCTTCTGCACCCCGGCGTAGATCAGACCGTAATCGCTGACATTGCAGGGCTTGGACAGGAACATGGAGCTCTGGTCGCTGACCAGCACATGGCCCTTGGTATTGGGCAGCTTGCTCCAGGTCACACCGTGAATGGTCTCATTCTCGCAGATATACACGTAATCGGTATTCTCCGGGATGTCCAGATCACTGCAATCGGGCACATAGCAGTAATTCCGATCCTTGCTGGAAGCCACCACGTGCACGTCGCCGTACTTCTTGGCCTCGGCAATGGCCTTCTTGGACCACGCACCGGTCTCCACATAGCAGGCCACGCCGTTCTTCATCAGGTTCATGGGGATCATGGCAAACTGCAAGGTTGCGCCGCCCTGGATGAACAGCACCTTGTAGTTGTCGGGGATGCCCATCAGGTCCCGCAGGTCCTGCTCCGCCTCGTCGATGATCTGCTGATACACCGGGGAGCGGTGGCTCATCTCCATGACGCACATACCGGAACCCCGGTAGTTCATCATCTCGTCCCGGATCTCCTCCAGAACGGGCTCGGGCATGGTGGCGGGGCCGGCGGAAAAGTTATACGTGCGGTTGTATTTCATGGTTTTCGTCCTCCTCATATTTCATCTGAGAGCCTCGCTCTCTCCATCTGCCCCCAGTATAATACAGGTCCAGAAAATAATCAACAGGTAAATTGAAAAAATTTCAGCCGACCTAACAAATTTTTTGGAATGCAGCAGAAAAAGCCCCCGCCTCACCCGAGGCGGGGGTAAAATCGTGCAGGCAGCGGTCACTCAGAAAACGTATAAATCACCGACAGCGGACCGATGACGGTATTATATCCCGATGCTCCGTTGTAAGTCACATGCAGGTCGTACTGCACCTCCACGGTATCGCCGGGAGCGATATCCTCCGGCATGCTCCCGTGTCCCGCTGTAAATTCCACGGATGTGATAGACCACTGACTTAAATCCGAATCCGACTGCATCCGGCTTTCCGTGCGGGCCTGGATGTCCCGGCGGATATATTCCAGGGTCCAATTATCCTCGCCGGAGGCAGTACCGGGCGTAAGAGCACAGGTGTAGGAGACGTTGAGGGGCATCGGAGGGCCGGCGGAAAGCTCCCTATCCACGGTCAGTGTTGTCGTCAGCCCATATTTGGCCTGTATGACGGAGTTGAGCAGATCACCGTTTGGCAGAAAGAAAGCCGGAACGATGCGGAGCGAGTAGTCCACGGTTGCCTCAACATTCATATCGAACTTTGTAATGTTCACNAAGACATCNCCAATGTTTTCCTTATCGCTGGTGAAGGGGTCCTGNGCNAAAAAGNCATTAAAGTAGTCGTCATAGTAGTCCTGCAAATAAGAGGCAGCCAAACTCTCAATTTCGGACGGGTCCTTATATGTGATNGCCCNCGCCGGGGCAGAGGGCGTATTCGCCACAAAGTCCTCATACCGCTTTTGCCACGCGGCGATCTCGTCTCCGTACAACTCGAAGGTTTCCTTGTGCAGACGGTAATTTGCGTCGTCAATTCCAAGAGTCGCCGTATCATCCCAGTCGCTGCGGACCAGACAGGTATATTCCCTCGGGCCGTTGGAATCCAGATAGTGTGCGGTAATGACGGCCTNGCCGGGGCCTTCGGAATACACCAGCCCCTCCGGGTCTACTGTAGCCACGGCGAGGTCAGAGGACGAAAAAGTGACGGTAGAACCGCGCTCCCATTCGGACCGGTAAAACTGCCAGCCCTGCTGGTATGCGGTAAAAATCACCTCGCTGCCATCTTCCTTTACCATGCTGCNGTCCTCCNGGACCCGGAATCCTGACTCGCCGGTTTCCCATTCGCAGCTCACCGCGCAGATGAAATCACGTATACCTCCTCCGCCTTCCAGATGGGCAGTAATGACCGCCNCNCCGGGGCTGTTGGCGGTGACAATNCCNNNGNGGTCNACAGANGCNACNCNGGGATCAGAGGACTCATAGGACAGCGCNTAAATNCCGGGAACNTTGAATATCTGGAACTGGAACGTAGACCCCGCGCTGTNCAGGGTCATCTCGNNGGGANTGGCGAAGATGTACGCCGCCAGGTCGGCTTCCAGCTGGGCGATGGCCTCCTCCCGGGTGGGCATGTCCGAGCTGCTGACCCAATCGTAGTACCACTCGGAGCAGAACAGGTCCACCACCGTGTCCCGCTGCTCCTCCGGCAGCTGTTCCAGCGCCACGTAGGCAAACTGGCTGGGATTCATGATATATATTCGATGGATCATATAGGCGTATCCCTCCGTGACAGCTCCGTCCAGTCCCGCTGTCGCGGTGAGAATGTAGAGGTATTCCGCCATGGTCATGGAGCCGCCCTGCCGGTCAATGTAGCGGTNAATTGCGGATATGATCCCNACCGCCGCCGCAGANCCGTCGCCNTCNTCCATCCCGGCCTCCACCGCNGCCTGNCGCNNGAACGCNCCAGTCCATNTAGTTCANCAGCGGCAGCCANTCNCNNACNNNCNNNCCCTGCTGNACCNNNTCNANGATGG
>JAAVHD010000060.1:0-25088 GCA_014799915.1 Oscillibacter sp. | reverse complement strand
GCGTTNTNTGCAANNGCNTCNTCNGNGNNANNNGTNCTCAGGTGNNGNTANTGGGNTTGGNCGTNGACATGCGNANNAACTCNGCGTAGATTTCGTCGATATTTTTNAGGAGCAGGTCCTCGCCGTCCTGNGTGTGTATCCCGTGCTGGGAGAGAATGAAAAAGANGTCCGTATCNTCGNTNGGNNCNTCNCCAAACNNGAAGNNGACNGNNACAAACCAGCCTCCCATCCCCGTGGGNTCGTAGGNNCCCTCGTACTCAAANCTCTGGTACAGCTCCCACAGGCGNTTTACCTCCTCCGGGTCCGTGATGNNGGAGNAGTCATTCAAATTGGAGCTGGCCGACTGACCGACCNCAACGGCAACCGGCATATCCTGGANATCCGCCGGTTCCNNCGGCAGCTCCGCCGCCCTGCCGAAGGAGCACGCCGCCAGCAGGCAGGCCAGCAGNACCACCACCGCCAGNGTGATCTTCCGCATCCGGGGCTGCTTGATGATCAGNGCGATCCGNTCCTTCATGGCCTTTTTCCCGGCGGTCATGGTGGTGGCGGTGTGGAGCAGNGCGGCGGGGTTCCGGCTCCTGGACACCATGCCCAGCAGGGTCTGGCCGTAGTCGATCCGNGCGTCCTCTCCCANCTGCCGGAGGGCGGANGCGTCGCAGGCCAGCTCGCAGTCNCGGCGGCTCAGCGCCGCCGCCCACCAGACCAGCGGGTTGTACCAATGTATAGCAAGGCACACACTGCGCAGAATAGCCCATACATGGTCCCCNTGGCGGTAGTGGGCGTACTCGTGGGCCAGGATGTGCTCCGGATGCTCCGCGTCCATGGCTGTTTCATTNAAGTAGATGGCGGGCCGGAACAGTCCGAACAGGCACGGGGAGGCCAGCCCCTCCATCTCATACACCGGCAGCTCCCCGGACCAGGGAGTGTCGGGCAGCGTCAGCCGCTTCCGGTTCTTCCGCAGACGGAGATAAAAAATCAGATTGGACAGCACCAGCGTCCCAACCGTGACGGCGATGCCGGCCCTCCAGATGAACCGCAGGATATCTTCAGCGTTCCGGGGCTCCGAAGGGGTTGTGGTAAAGGTTTTTGCAGGAACGTCGGCGGGTTCCTGGGGCAGGGTGACAAAATTGGCGGCCGGACCGTCCGAGGACGGGGCCTGGATGGAGGCAGATGGCGTACTGACAACCGCCGCCGACCACTGGGTAGGCTCCCGCAGTTCCTCCACGGCGCCCATCATACTCACCGGCGCTTCAAACAGCGTCCCCGGGATCAGCAGCCGCGCAGCCACCAGCAGCCACAGGGCGTACTGCACGCAGGGACTGATCCGCCCTCGCAGCGCCCGCCGCAGGATCACCAGCAGCAGGATCAGAACAGAAGACGTCAGAATGATCTCGGTCATTTCCGTTCCCTCCTGGCCTTCTCCAGCACGGCGGACAGCTCGTCGATATCCGCGTCGCTCAGGCCCCGGCCGTCCGCCAGGGTGTTGACCATCAACCCCACGCTGCCACGGTAGACCCGGCGCAGCAGGGACTCCGTCTCCTCCAGTGCCGCCCGCTCACGGGGGATGGCGGGGACGTACTGCCGGGCCCGGCCTCCCTCGGTGTAGGTTACCGCGCCCTTAGCCTCCAGACGGCTGACCATCGTGACGATGGTGGATTTGCTCCAGCCGGTGTCGGGACTCAGGGCTTTTACCAGCCCGGTCAGTGTCTGCGGGTTCTGCTCCCACAGGCGCTCCATGATCCGCCATTCCCCGGCGGACAGGGTGATCGACCGGCTTTTTTCCATTTCTGCACGCTCCCTTCAAAATAGTTTACAACTGTAAAACAAAGGATAGCACATTAGTCTACGTTTGTCAACCACTATTTTGAGGGGATGCTGATCTCTTTCGGGCAACAGAAAAGAGAGCAGACCCTGAAAACGGAACAGGATCTGCTCTCTGAGTGGCTGCTGCTTCGCTTATTTAAGTTCCAAATTCTCGGTCGAAATACCCAGCACCTGCATACGGGCCTTCAGGACATTTTCCTGATATGCGATCTCCGCATCCTGATCCTCCGCCGCTTTGATGCGCTGCAAATTGACGAATTCCTTGATGACATGATCCTTCAACTCGTTTTCATTCATGGCACATACTCCTTTCTGCTGGGATTTGGATGCTGTTCATTATAGCAGATTTGCGGGGGTTGTAAACTCTGTTATACTATTTTTGAGATTTGTGCGCCGTTCCGGGCAGTATGACCGATACTGCGATTATCATGAGAAATATTCATGGAAAGAATCGAAAAATTGGGGTGGTTTTGGTGTGTGAACGGCAGCTTTGGGGGAATTTTCACCCATTTTGTGTGGAATGACAATAAAAGGCCGGGTTTATTTATGAATAAATTGTGTATAGAATGACGGTTGACAATTGCATGATTAGGTTTTATCATGAGTCTACTCTTCCAAAGTAGGATCAGATGAGAAAGATGAAGGAAGAATACCACTATTATTAAAAGGAGATACGAATCATGAAGAAGTTTCTTGCGATGCTTCTGGCCCTTGTCATGACCCTGGCCCTGGCGGCCTGCGGCGGCAGCGGCAGCGGGAGCGGAAGCGCCATCAAGGTCGGCGGCGTAGGCCCCCTGACCGGCGGCGCGGCTATCTACGGCAACGCGGCCAAGAACGGCGCCACCATCGCCGCCGAGGAGATCAACGCTCTGGGCGGCCTGCAGATCGACCTGCGCTATGAGGACGACGCCCACGATCCCGAGAAGTCCGTCAACGCTTACAACACCCTGAAGGACTGGGGTATGCAGGCTTTCCTGGGCTCCGTCACCTCCGGCCCGGGCGCTGCCACCTCCGTGGAGGCCAACAATGACCACATGTTCTACCTGACCCCCTCCGCCTCCTCCACCGACGTGCTGGGCGGCGTGGCCAACCCCCTCACCGGCACCGTGGACATCGACCGCAAGGCCACCGTGTTCCAGATGTGCTTCGTGGACCCCAACCAGGGTTCCGCGTCTGCGCAGTATATCAGCGACAAGAGCCTGGGCAGCAAGATCGCCGTCATCTATAAGAACGATGATATCTACTCCACCGGCGTGTACAACAGCTTCGCCAGCAAGGCCGCCGAGCTGGGCCTGAACATCGTCTCCACCACCACCTTCACCGAGGATACCAAGACCGACTTCTCCGTGCAGCTCAACGACGCCAAGAGCAACGACGCCGATCTGGTATTCCTGCCCATGTACTATGACGCCGCCGCCCTGATCTTCACCCAGGCTGACGCCATCGGGTACGCCCCCAAGTGGTTCGGTATCGACGGTATGGACGGCATCCTGACCGTGGAAGGCTTCGACACCTCCCTGGCTGAGGGCGTCATGCTGCTGACCCCCTTCAACGCCGACTCCACCGATTCCAAGACCAAGAGCTTCGTTGAGAAGTATCAGGAGAAGTACGGCGAGATCCCCAACCAGTTCGCTGCCGACGGTTATGACTGCGTGTACGCCATCTACAACGCCCTGAAGGACGAGAAGGTTGACGGCAGTACTTCTGCCAGCGACCTGTGCGATATCCTCATCAAGAAGTTCACCTCCATGTCCTTCGACGGCATCACCGGCGACGGCATGACCTGGGGCGCTGACGGTGCTGTTACCAAGAGCCCCAAGGGTATGTATATCGAGAACGGCGCTTACGTCGGTATGGACTAAGGCGGCGCCTGCGCTGCCGGGACAGTCGTGAAGGCCGAATGACGGCCCACATGTCCCATAAATCACCAGACATAGTAAGCACATGGCCCTTTTAAGAGGACTGCCGGAGTCCGGCAGTCCTCTCTATTCTGATTTTTGTCCTTGTCAGGCTTATCGGAGATCCCCCGGGTGGGACCTGCGTCGCCGGGAGGGTATCCGATGGGCCTGATACTTTTTCTTGAAAGAAAAAGTATCAAAAAGAACTTTAATATCGCTCTTTACCGCTCTGCAATTCCAGGATTTCTGCACGGTGACGATATTGCGCTTTATGAATTGAGAGAAAAACGAGGTGTATTGATTTGCTGACTTTCCTGAACCATCTGATCAACGGCATCAGCCTGGGCAGCGTGTACGCCATCATCGCCCTGGGCTATACCATGGTCTACGGCATCGCCAAGATGCTGAACTTCGCCCATGGGGACGTCATCATGGTGGGCGCGTACGTATGCTTTTTTGCCGTGACGTCCTTTGATCTGCATCCTGTCCTGGGCGTACTGCTGGCGGTGCTGGTGTGTACTGTGCTGGGCATGGTCATCGAGCGCCTGGCCTACAAGCCCCTGCGCCAGGCGTCGTCCCTGGCCGTGCTGATCACGGCTATCGGCGTGAGCTACTTCCTGCAAAACGGGGCCCAGCTGCTGTGGAGCTCCAATACCAAGATGTTCCCCTCCTTCTTCCCCAGCAATCCCATCGAGCTGTTCGGCGGGGAGCTCAAGATCAGCATCGCGGCCATCGTCACCGTGCTCTCCTGCGTGGTCATCATGCTGGCGCTGACCTGGTTCACCGGGAGTACCAAAATGGGCAAGGCCATGCGGGCCTGCTCCGAGGATAAGGGCGCGGCGCAGCTCATGGGCATCAACGTCAACGCGACGATCTCCATGACCTTTGCCATCGGCTCCGCGCTGGCGGCTGTGGCGGGCGTGCTGTTCTGCTCCGCCTATCCCATCCTGGTGCCCACCACCGGCTCTATGCCGGGTATCAAGGCTTTTACCGCCGCCGTGTTCGGCGGCATCGGGTCCATCCCCGGGGCGCTGCTGGGCGGTATCCTGCTGGGGATCATCGAGATTCTGGCCAGCGCCTACATCTCCACCCAGATGTCCAACGCCATCGTGTTCGCGGTATTGATCGTGGTGCTGCTGGTGCGGCCCTCCGGACTGCTGGGCAAGCAGGTGCGCGAGAAAGTGTAAGGTGGGCGTATGAAAATTCAAATGAACAAGACCAATAAGGTCAATTTTGCCACCTACGGCGGGGTCATCCTGGCCTTTGTGATCCTCCAGGTCCTGGGCGCGGCGGGGATGCTGTCCTCCACCATGAAGGGCCAGCTGGTGCCGATCTGCGCCTACGTGGCGATGGCGCTGAGCCTGAACCTGACGGTGGGCGTGCTGGGCGAGCTGAGCCTGGGACACGCCGGATTCATGAGCGTGGGGGCGTTTACCGGCGCTGTGGCCGCGGCCTCTCTGCCGATCGCCTCCGACGGACTGAAGCTGGCTCTGGCGATGATCCTGGGCGCGGTGATGGCTGCGATTGTGGGAACCCTGGTGGGTATCCCGGCGCTGCGGCTCAACGGCGACTATCTGGCGATCGTGACGCTGGCGTTCGGGCAGATCATCAAGTCTATCATTGAGAACCTGTATATCGGCGTGGATGACCGGGGGCTCCATTTCAGCTTCCTGGAGAACCGGATCATATTCCGGGAAGGGGGCAAGATGATCCACAACGGCGCAATGGGCGTCGGTGGAATTCAGAAGATTTCTACTTTTACCGCCGGGTTTATCCTTGTGATGCTGGTGCTCATCGTGATCTTCAATCTGGTGGGCAGCCGGGCAGGCCGCGCTATTATGGCCCTGCGTGACAACCGGATCGCCGCTGAGAGCGTGGGTATCCCCGTGACCAAGTACAAGCTGATGGCCTTCGTGATCTCCGCCGCTATGGCGGGGGCGGCGGGTTCGCTGTTCGCCCTGGGGCAGAATACGATCACCGCCAACAAGTTCGACTTCAATACTTCCATCCTGATCCTGGTGTTCGTGGTGCTGGGCGGTCAGGGCAATATGTGGGGCTCCATCCTGGCGGCGGCTTTCCTCACCATCCTGCCGGAGACCCCCGCTATGCGCGGACTGGCGGACTACCGGATGCTGATCTACGCCGTGATCCTGATCCTGGTCATGCTGGCTACCAACAACCCCGCTATTCAGGACTTTATCAATTCCAAATTCCGTAAGAAGAAAAAGGGGGCCGCGAAATGAGTGAGAACAATTATCCCAAGCCCAAGCTGGTACCGCTCCCCAGTACCAACATTGTCCCTGAGCGGGACGTGGGCAAGCGGCCCATTCTGGAGTGCCGCCA
This sequence comes from Oscillibacter sp., assembly GCA_014799915.1. GTDB lineage: Bacteria > Bacillota > Clostridia > Oscillospirales > Oscillospiraceae > Pelethomonas. The sequence goes on along the minus strand of JAAVHD010000060.1, from coordinate 19,023 downwards.
TCTGGGCATCGACTTCGGCGGCCTGACGGCGGTGGATGACTTCGACATGGCCATTGGCCGTACCGAGATCGCGGGGCTCATCGGGCCCAACGGCGCAGGAAAAACCACCGTTTTCAACCTCTTGACCAAGGTCTACCAGCCCACCCGGGGTACTGTTATGATCGACGGCCACGACACGGCGGGCAAGAGCACCATCCAGGTCAGCCACATGGGCGTGGCCCGGACNTTCCAGAATATCCGGCTGTTCAANAATCTGACCGTGGAGGACAACGTGAAGGTNGGGCTCCACGAGCACACGAAGTACAGCGCGCTNTCCGGGATCCTCCGNCTGCCCTCCTACTGGAANAAGGAGAAGGAGGCCCACGAGAAGGCTCTGGAGCTGCTGAGCATTTTTGACATGCAGGATATGGCGGATTATCAGGCGGGTTCTCTGCCTTACGGCGCGCAGAGACGTCTGGAGATCGTCCGGGCGCTGGCGACGAAGCCCAGCCTGCTGCTGCTGGATGAGCCGGCGGCGGGCATGAATCCGTCGGAGACGGCGGAGCTGATGAACAATATCCGGAAGATCCGGGACACCTTCCAGATCGCCATCATGCTCATTGAGCACGACATGAATCTGGTCATGGGGGTCTGCGAGGGCATCTGCGTGCTGAACTTCGGCCGGATCATTGCCAAGGGCACCCCCGACGATATCCAGGCCAACCCCGCCGTTATCGAGGCTTACCTCGGAAAGCAGAAGGAGGCGTAAGACATGGCAATGCTGAAAGTTGAAGACATCCATGTGTACTACGGCAGCATCCACGCCGTGAAGGGCGTCTCCTTCGAGGTCAACGAGGGGGAGATCGTCACCCTGATCGGGGCCAACGGCGCGGGCAAGTCCACGGTGCTGAACACCGTCTCCGGTCTGCTGCACCCCCGGACGGGCTCGGTACATTTCATGGAGAAGGATCTCAAGGGCATCGCCCCCCACAAGGTGGTGGAGCACGGACTGGCCCAGGTGCCTGAGGGACGGCGGATCTTCTTGCAGATGACTGTGGAGGAGAATCTGGAGATGGGCGCGTATACGCAGCCTAATTCCACCATTGCGCCGGGTATTGCGGATGTGTATAAGCGCTTCCCCCGGCTGGAGGAGCGCCGGAAGCAGGTGGCTGGAACGCTCTCCGGCGGCGAGCAGCAGATGCTGGCCATGGGCCGGGCGCTTATGAGCAAGCCCAAGCTGCTGATGCTGGACGAGCCCTCCATGGGTCTGGCCCCCATTCTGGTGGAGCAGATCTTTGACATTATCAAGGAACTCCATGCGGCGGGGACGACCATCCTGCTGGTGGAGCAGAACGCACAGGCCGCGCTGAGCGTGGCTGACCGGGCCTACGTGCTGGAGACGGGACGCATTTCCCTGTCCGGCACCGGTGCGGAGCTGATGGCAAGCGATCAGGTGCGCAAGGCGTATCTGGGCGGTTAAGGACCGTATTTATATTGAGGACCGACTATGAGAACAAAGACGATTGCTGTTTTGCTTTCTCTGGCAATGCTGCTGGCTCTGCTGCCCGCCTGCGGGGCGGAGAAGGAGCCAGAGGAGCCTGCGTCTCCGGAGGTCCTGCTTCCTGCGGAGGACATCGCGCGAGCGGTGTCCTCTGCTGCTTCGGACGAGCCGGAGGACGGCCCAGAGTCGCTGGGGGAGCAGCTGGAGGAGTATGTGGAGGCCGCCTATGGCCTGGGCGCAGACAAGTGGGAAGACTGTGCCGTCCTGCGGGCGACGGGAGTTCGAGCCTACGAGATCGCCGTGCTGCGCTTTGCCGGGGAGGCCGAAACCGCCTACGGCGAGGAGCAGCTGGGGGCCTATCGCAATTCACGGCAGGCCGCTTTTGCCGGGTATGCCCCGGATGAGGCCACGCTGGTGTCCGGCGCAAGGATTTGCCGGATAGGGAACTACGTGGGGCTGTTTATCTGCGAGGACCCGGCAGGCGCGGAGGAGCTTTTTGCCTCTATTCTGGAATCCGGCGAGGTGCCGGAGGTGATAGTGAAGCCGGAACCTAAACCGGAACCTGAACCCGTGGCGGAACCGGAACCGGTTACAGATATGGACTCGCTTGCGGAGGCACTTATGGATGCCTGCCGGGAGGAGATCGACGAAATCAATACTGCGGGCGGTCTTGTTTCAATAGCCAATCCCCGGTTTACTGAGGGGTTTGCGGAAATGGTGGAAAGCGTCTATGGGATTTCCGTCAGTCAGTGGGTGGACGGTTTCGTGGTGGACGACCTGACCGGAAAGGCCTTCGAGCTGGTCGTGCTGCGTATGGCGGATCAGGAGACGGCGGAAACGAGCAGGAAACTGCTGGATGAATACTGGGAGCGTCTCAAGGACGATCATAGCGAGTGGCGGGATGGAGTGCGTTATGTCTCGGAAGAGGACAGTGCGTTTTATGACGATCTCTGCAGCGCGCATCTTACCTGCTCCGGTGAATTTCTGGCCTTTCTGGTCTGCCGGGATGCGGAGAATGTAAAAAATGTCCTCAACAACGGCATCCGCGCTATCCTCCAGGCAGAGCGGGAGCAGTCCGATGAGCCGGGCTATCAGAATCCGGAGGAGCCGCTGTTTGTGGAAATTGCGGAAGGTGTGATCGTCACTGAGGCGAGGTGGCCGGAGCCGGAGGGTGAGGCAGACCCGGAGCATCCGGGACGGCTCAAATATGTGCCGACGGGGAATGAATTGATGGAGATTTATGATACCTCTGCCATTGTCGCCGCGTGGAAGGCGAATGATCCGTCCGGACTGTCGGACTATGACCGGGCTATCTATGATAACGCAAAGGAAGTTCTGGACGGCATCCTGCGGGACGGCATGAGCGGCTTCGAGAAGGAAGTGGAGATCTACGATTGGGTGCTGCGGAATGTGAGATACTACGCAACGCACATGGACGCCCTGGCCGAGGACGAACGGGATGCTTACACGCCTTACGGCGGGCTGGTGAACCGGGAGGCGGTCTGCCTGGGATACGCCGCCACGTTCCAGCTCCTGACAGAGCTGGCGGGGCTGGAGAGCATGACCGTGGCCGGAGTGGCCGAGATGACAGAGGACCACGGCTGGGCAATGGTACGGCTGAACGGCGAGTGGTACTGTGTGGACCCCACTTGGGATGCTTCGGCCTATGAATTTGGCATGATGGACGGGCGGGAATGGTGCTATTTCAACGTCACCAACGACTACATGGCCCGGACACATCACCAGTGGGACTATGATGCCGTGCCCGAGGCTACGGCGGGGGATTACGGCGTACCCACCAGGTAAAATTGATCTTTGGGCATAGCAAAAGGGCGGAAATGACTTAGCATTTCCGCCCTTTCATTGCCGCTGCCGCCGCTAGGGTCTCCAGCGTATCCGCCAGTTGGTCAAGCACCGCGGCCAGCAGCGCCAGTTCCTCCGCCGGCAGGCACTCGTATAAGCCGTTTGCCACTGCCGACACAAACAGCGTCAATTCCTTGGGATCGATCAGAATCCCCTCCCCCGCTTTTTCCTATCCTATGCGGGGGAGGGGATTTTTGTGTTACAGGCGGTAGATACCCGCCGAGGAGGCGGGAACGGTCACGGTGGCGGGGTTGAACTTTGCCTCGCCGCCCAGGGAGTAGATGGTCTCCGACGGGCCGAAGACGCCGGGGAAGGACGTCTCCTGGGCGGAGGGATTCAGGATGATCAGAAATTCCTCCTGGCCGCTGCGACGGATATAGGCCAGGGGGTAGGTGTTCTCCTGGGCGTAGACGAACTCCAGGCTGGCGTTGCTCTGGAGCACCTCGTGGGCCTGGCGGATGGAGATCAGGCGCTTGATCTCATGGTAGAGGGAGTCGGGGTCCAGCATCTGATCCTGGACGGTGGGGCGGTCGGGGGACTCATCCATGGAGATATACAGACGATCCTTGGGCGCGGCGCTGAAACCGGCGTTGACGGAGATATCCCACTGCATGGGCGTGCGGGCCCCGGTGCGGTGATAGCCGCCCTCCACCGAGGCAAGGCCCTCCATATAGCGCATCCCGATTTCATCGCCGTAGTAGATGAAGGGGGCACCGGGCATGGTCAGAAGGAAGGCAAAGACGAGTTTCAGCTCCACGCCTTGCAGCTTGGGAGCCAGGCGGGCGGTGTCGTGGTTGCCGGAGGGAATGCAGATGAGGCCCTTGCCGCCGGTCTGCTCCACATATTTCCGGTAGCACGCTACGAATTGGGACGCATCGCCCTTGCCGCGGCTGGAGAAGAAGGGCTCATCGCAGCGGAAGAGGTCGTTATAATGGGCGGGGCCGAAGGGCAGCAGGAAATCCATGTGGAAGCCGCCTGCCAGGGACTTGTCGGGCTCACCCCACTCGGAGATCATGGCCGCCTCGGGGAACTCCTTGTCCAGGAACGCCCGCACCTCCTGCCACAGTGCGATGGTGCCCTTGCTCTCGGGATCGTTCTTCACCAGGGAGCCCGCCATGTCCACCCGGAAGCCATCGCACCCCATCCGGAGCCAGAAGCGCATCACGTCCTTCATGGCCTCCAGGGTGGCGCGGGGGCCGGGGGCGTCCATAGGCTGCTGCCAGGGCTTGTCCACCTTGTAGTAGCCGTAGTTCAGGGCGGGCTGGTTGGAGAAGAAGTTCACCGCGCAGGCCCCGTTCCGCTCGGAGATGCCCCGCAGGCAGTCCATGCCCTCAGGCCGCTCCCAGATGCCGTCCGTCCAGACATACCGGTCGGTGTACTCGTTCCGCTCCGCACGCATGGAGGCCTTGAACCAGGGGTGCTCCCAGGAGGTGTGGCCGGGAACCAGGTCCAGCAGGATGTGCATCCCTTTCTCGTGGGCCAATGTGAAAATGCGCTTCAGGTCCTCGTTGGTGCCGTACCGGGGCGCGGCCATGTAGTAGTCCGCCACGTCGTAGCCCGCGTCCCCGAAGGGGGACTGGAAGCAGGGGTTCAGCCAGATGGCGTTGCACCCCAGGTCCCGGATGTAGTCCAATTTCTCCAGGATGCCGGGGAAGTCACCAATGCCGTCCGCATTGGTGTCGCGGAAGGTTTGGGGGTAGATCTCATAGAAGATTGCGTTGTCTAACCATTTGGGCATGATCGTTTCCTCCTTTTTATCTGGCCGCCGCTGCGCGGCGGCAGTTGCTCTCATCTTATTTTAGATTTGCCCCTGCCGGGGCGGGGCGTACTTTTCCCGCGAGGGAAAAGTACCAAAAGCTCGCTTAGGAAACTACGTTTCCTAAGAACCTTCCTGAATTACGGGGGGAGTTTAGTGGCGCTACGACGTGGCGGGTTTGGTTCTACCGGAGTGCCTACCCAAATGCTCGGTGCCTTGCGTCTACCCGTTTGTTCTAACGGGGTCAGCAGCATGATCTGCTTCTATTCGTGCTGCTTGGCCACCGCCAGGGAATGATTTCATGTACCATCCTTTTCACGCACCATCCCTGTAGGGGCGGACATTGTCCGCCCGCTTCTAAAGGACTGCTGTGCGTGTCGGTAGAACGGGCGCACACTGTGCGCCCCTACAGGGATTTCCGTTAGACGACAAATCATCAACCCTGCACCCCGGGGAGCTCCCCTCGCGTGATACGGTAGGGACCAATTCAACATCCTGAAATAGAACTACCGCAGCAGAAACCACACCAGCAGGCCGGTAGACCGGACGGACTACAGGATCAGCGCAAAACAAATAACCCCCGTAATAAATAAGGGAGTCCAGAACCGTATGGTTCTGGCGCGTTTTTGCCTTCTTTTGTCGCGCGACAAAAGAAGGCGCGGAGTCCGGGGCCGCGTAGGTCCCGGGCTGAAGGGCAGAAGAATGTCCCGTTCGCGCCCGAAGGGCGCGAAGATCAGACTAATTCAAAGTATTTTCGTTTGCACTGAACATCTCCTCCACTCTTGCTGCCGTCTCAGGACAAGAAATCAGATCTGGGTCGCGGCTCAGAAGCTGCTCTGCAGCGGATTGGGCTTCTTTAAGAAGGGTCATGTCGCAGCTCAGATCAGCGACCTTCAGGTCGGGAAGACCGTGCTGGCGGTGGCCGAAGAAATCGCCGGGGCCGCGGAGCTGGAGGTCCGCTTCCGCGATCTTGAAGCCGTCGCCGGTTTTCTTCATGGCCTCCAGACGGGTGCGGGCGTCGTCGGTGCGGTTGTCGGAAATCAGAATACAATAGGACTTGTACTGGCCGCGGCCTACCCGGCCGCGGAGCTGGTGGAGCTGGCTCAGACCGAAGCGGTCCGCGTCCTCGATGACCATGACGGTGGCGTTGGGCACGTCTACGCCGACTTCGATCACCGTGGTGGAGACCAGGATGTGGATCTGGCCGGAGGCGAAGGAGGACATGACCTTTTCTTTCTCCTTCGGTTTCATGCGGCCATGGACGCAGGCGATGGTCAGGTGGGGGAAGACCTCCCGCTGGAGCATCTGGGCGTACTCGGAGGCGGCTTTGCGGTCGTCGGGGATCTGGTCGTTCTCCTCTACCATGGAGCAGACGATATATGCCTGACGGCCGGCGGAGATCTCCTTCTCCAGAAATTTGTAGATGCGCTGGTGGTAGCTGCCGGGGACGGCGAAGGTGTCGATCTTTTGACGGCCCGGGGGGAGCTCGTTGATGATGGACACATCCAGGTCGCCGTAAATCATCAGGGCCAGCGTGCGGGGAATGGGGGTGGCGGACATGACCAGCAGGTGGGGGCGGTCCCCCTTCGCCGCCAGGGCGGAGCGCTGGGCAACGCCGAAACGGTGCTGTTCATCGGTCACCACCAGGCCGAGGTCGCGGTAGGTCACGTCGGCGGTAATGAGGGCGTGGGTGCCGATGGCAACCTGGATTGCTCCGGTCTCCAGACCGGACAGGACGGCGCGGCGGGCCTTTGCGCCCATGGCGCCGGTGAGGAGGGCGCAGGTGACGCCCAATTTTTCCAGCAGGGGTGCGAGGCCCTTATAGTGCTGCTCCGCAAGGATCTCAGTGGGAGCCATGAGGGCGGCCTGCTTGCCGCTGCGGACGGCACAGAGAAGGGCGGCGGCGGCTACCATGGTCTTGCCGCTGCCTACGTCGCCCTGGATCAGGCGGTTCATGACGCGGCCCGAAGTCAGGTCGGCGCGGATGTCGTCGATAGCACGCTGCTGGGCGTTGGTGAGGGTGAAGGACAGGCTGGCGGTAAAATCGGACAGGTCTGTGTTTTGCCAGGGGGGGCAGGTTACTTCCTCGCGGCGGCCCCGGAGGCGCTTGATGCCGATGGCTAGGAGGAACAGCTCCTCAAATACCAGGCGGCGGCGGGCGAGGGCAAGCTCCTCGTCACCGGAAGGGAAATGGATCTGCTCATAGGCGTAACCGATGCGGCAGAGGTGGTGCTCCTGGCGGACGGACTCGGGGAGAGGGTCGGGGAGGAGTTTTTGGCAGGCGGAGAGGCCCTGCTCCATGCACTTGACCATGGTCAGCTGGCTGACGCCGGCAGTGAGACGGTAGATGGGCATGATGCGGCCCGTCACCAGGCGGCTGCCCTCCCGCTCCACTACGGGGCTGGCCATGGTGCGGCGGCGTCCGGAGACCTCCGCTTTTCCGAAGAAGGTGTAGGTCTCGCCGGGGTGGAGGTTGTCCTTCATGTAAGCCTGGTTGAAGAAGGTGACGTCCAGGGCTCCGGTCTCGTCCACCGCGCGGAGCTTGACCAGCTCCAGACCCTTGCGGATGCGGCTGAGGGTGGGGGTGGAGGCTACCATGGCCTCGACGCAGGCGGTCTCGCCGTCCTCAAGGTCTGATATTTTTTTGTAGCTCCGGCGGTCGTCGTAGGCGCGGGGGAAGTAGGAGATCAGGTCCTTTAGGGTGTGGATGCCCAGCTTTTCCAGGGCCTTGGCCCGCTGCTCCCCAACGCCCTTGATATAGCGGACGTCAGTGGTCAGATCAGGCATGGCGCTCCTCCTCTATGCTCTTCCCCAGCCGCCACAGAAGCGGCTCGAAGTCCAGGCCCTCACGGCAGGGGGTTCCCTGGTATCTGGCACAGTCGCTGGTGAACGATGCGGCCAGCTGCGCGGCTTCCGGCAGGGACAGGTTTTTGACCAGCGCACCGGTCAGGACGCTGGCAAACAGGTCGCCGGTGCCGTGGAACTGGCCGGGGATACGGGAGGCGGAGACGAAATCCGTCTGGCCGGTTTTGTGGTCAAAGCAGACGGCACCCAGAGCCTCCGGGGTCAGGGACACGCCCTTGAGGACGACCGAGCGGCGGCCACCGGCGCTGAGGGCTTCGCACCAGCGGCGGCAGTCGGATTCCGTATCCAGGTGGATATTTTCGTAATTTTCGCTCAGCAGCAGGGCGGCCTCGGTGCGGTTGGGGGTGATGACGTCCGCCAGGGAGGCTAATTCGGCCATAGCGCGGCACATGGCGGGGGTGTAGGTGCGGTAGGGGGTGCCGTGGTCGCCCATGACGGGGTCGATAATGATCTGGCAGTTGGGGTGCTTGAAATTTCGGATAAAATCCGCAGTCAGGGCCATCTGCTCCTGGGAACTCATGAAGCCAGTGTAAACCGCGTCGAAGATCACGCCTTCCGCCTTCCAATGGGAGGCGATGGGCTCCAGTTGGGCGGTCAAATCTAAAAAAGTGTTGTTCTGGAATCCGCCGGTGTGGGTGGAGAGGCAGGCCGTGGGGAGGGGACAGCACTGGACGCCCATGGCGGACAGGGTGGGTATGACGATGGTCAGGGAACAGCGGCCAAAGCAGCTGAGATCGTGTATGGCGGCTACGCGCGGCACGGGCATGGCGGGCCCCTCCTTCCTGGCAAAACGTTTGTACCTATTATAAATTCCCCGGTTCCCGCCGTCAAGGAGAAAATGGGGAAAGGCAGGGAAATCGATTTTGAGATGAAGCATCAGAAAATAGATGTATCTATGTAGGGGCGAGCAATGCTCGCCCCTACGCAGATTTTTCGCACTTTCAGATACAGCAGCACAAGATAGATTTTTCCATACGTAACAAAAAGGCCGTCCCCAAATGGGACGGCCCGCGATAACCCGGCGACGTTACCGCTCGTATGGCGACAGCTCCAGCCGGATAAAATACCCCTGGTCGTGGGAGCAGACGGGGCACTTGGGCGGGACCTGCTTGCCGGTGAAGACGTGGCCGCAGTTGAGGCACATCCAGCCGGTCTCCACGTCGCTGACGAACAGCTTGTTTTCACGCAGATACTTGGCAAAGCGCTCAAAGCGCTCCGCGTGGACCTTCTCAATCTCCGCGATCTGGCGGAAATGGCGGGCAATCTCGGCGAAGCCCTCCTCCTGGGCCTTCTCGGCAAAGGCGGGATAGACGTCGCCGAACTCGTCCATCTCGTGCTGGCGGGCCAGCTCCAGGAGCTGGAGGGGTTCATCGGGGAGGTCAATGGGATAATTGGCGGTGATGGTGATGTTCTCACAGCCGCCCTGCTTGAGGTGGTTGTAGAAAACCTCCGCGTGCTCCTTCTCCTGTCCGGCGGTGTAGAGGAAGATCTGCTCCAGGACTTGCAGCTTATTCTGCTGGCAGGTACCGGCGGCGAAGGTGTAGCGGTTGCGGGCCTGGCTCTCCCCCGCAAAGGCGCGGAGAAGATTTTCTTTGGTTACGCTGTCTTTCAGTTCCATAGGGTCGCTCCTTTTCAAATGCAGGATACTCCTATTCTTTTCCCAAAATTTCCTTTTATACGGAAAAAGCGATGTATAAGGAAAGAATTCCTGGGAAACAATAGGGCTGTACCGTTTATGGAAAGGAGGTTTCATGACCATGAACAACAATCAGAACAAGAACCAGAACAACAACCAGAACCAGAATCAGAACAACCAGAACCAGAACAACAATCAGAACAACAACCAGAACAAGCGCTGAGTTGCGGATGAACAGGCCGCCGGCAGATGATTGCCGGCGGCCTGTGCTTTTTTATTCCGCTTGTGTGGTCTCTCCGGCGGCGATCTCCACTTTTGGGGCTTCCTCCGTCGGGATATCATCGTCGCTGCTGTCCCTGGCCAGGATCTCGTCCAGCCAGGCGAAGAAGTCGTCCGCTGTCTTGAATCTGCTGGCGGTGAAGTGGGCGAGGCTTACGTCCCAGTCATCGCTGAAAAACGCGGGGTTCGCGATCTGCTTTCCCACCGTCCTTGCCGTGTGCTGCACGAGCGCGTCCAGGCTGCTGAAAGTTACCATACCGCCGCCCAGGGCCTCGTTGCGCTGGTCGCGGGTGATGACGCCCAGGTCCATGGCGGTGTTCAGCGCGTCGATGCGCTCCTCCCAGGAGAGGTCGCCGGTGTAGTGCTCCTTCAGCCAGGCAAGGAGCTCCTCGGTGGAACCGCTGGAGTCGGGGAGGTCCAGGGGCGGCTGCAGGGCTTTCCAGCTCTCATAGCTGTTCATCAGCCTTACATAAGGGGAAAGACCCGTCATCAGTCCGTTATTACCCGCCGCGCTTACGGCTGAACTCCGGCTGACGGGCTGACTGGTCTGGGCTGCGCCCGTACTGCCGCCCTCCGGTTGAGCCATCCAGGCCAATACATCATCCGCTGTCTTGAAGTCAATGATGGGGTCCTCGCTGAAATAGACATTCCAGTTCTGGTTCCAGGGGTCTTTTTTACTGTGGGCCCTGCTTTCCGCCTCCATTTCAGCCGGGGTCATATCGGCGGTGAGGTGGACCGTAGTATCGCCGTAGGCGGAATATTTCTGTTCACGGGTAATCATGCCCATATCCATCATGGTATCCAGCATGTCCACCCGCTCCTCCCAGGAGAGGCTTCCGGAATAGCGCTCCCGCAGATAAGCGATGTTTTCCTCCGTCCACCCCTGGGAATCGGGCAGCTCCTGGGGCGGCTGCTGCTCCTTCCACTGGTCGTGGGCCACCATCAGATTGACATATGGGGAGAGCTCCCACTCGCTGTCTGGCTTAATCCGGTTCTTTGGATAGTTGATCTCACAGCGGTCCCCACTCCGGCTGACGGCGATGTCCAGCTGCTGGCAGAAGGTGGACCCGGTGGCGCGGGAGGCGGTGCGGGGGTTCTGGGTAGATGTCAAGTAATTGGGTACTCCGTTTTGAATGCGCATGATGAAATCACTCCTTATTGTCCTTCTGGTTGATTTGTCTGGTTGCCTTTTGCGGCGGCATCTTTTATAATGGTGGCAGCACCTTTTCTTTTTATATCGGCACCCGGGCAGAAAACTTTATATGGCAAATATTTTTTATTGACAAAATTTATTAAAAAATTTTTTCTTGCATATTTTAAGAAATCAACTATAATTTATTTCAGTAATCGGACGACAAAAGAAGTGAGGCGCTTATGGCCGAGAATCGGACCCCCGCGGTGGTGGAAGAAAATCTGAAAAAAGCTCTGGTTGAGATGCTGGTGCTGGCCCTGCTTTACGAGCGGGAATACCACGCGCCGGAGCTGACCCAGGCCCTGACGGACCGCAGCGGGGGCGCAGTCAACATCTCCTTCCCCTACGCGGTGCTTTACCGCATGATCGAGCAGGGGTATATTCTGGAGCTGCCCAAGCGCAAGGCTCCGGACGGGCGGCGCAGGCAGTATTATGCCATCTCCGACGCGGGGCGGCAGTACTTCCGGGAGAGCTGGGCGATATACAAGGCGTTTACCGCCGGGGTGGACCGGCTGGTGGACGCCGCATGTCCGGAGGTCAGGCAGGAGGAAGGAAAGGCATGACAGGAACAAATCCGTCGGCACGGAAATATCTCAGGGCGGTGCGCGGCCAGCTGGACGCGCCGAAGGAGGACCGGGAAAGGCTTCTGGCACGGTTGGCCCAGGCTGTCTCCGCCTACGTGGAGGAAAATCCGGAGGCGGGGGCGGAGGAGCTGGCCGCTGCTTTTGGCTCCCCAAACCGCTGCGCCGCCGAGCTGTTGGCGGAGTGCGACCCAGACCGGGTGGCACAGGTGCGCCGGAGGAAGCGGCGGCAGCTGACTGCGGCAATCGCGGTTTTGGCGGTGCTGCTGGCAACGGTGGCGGCAGTGTTTATTTACTTCGACGCATATCAGGTCGATCATACTGTGGTAACCGTTGTACAATATGAATCGATCCCATTGGATTCGGCGTCGTAAAAATATCGTTTCTGGGGCCGTCCGGCACGCGGGTATCGCATAAAGGAGAAAAAGCTATGATAAACACGAGTCCGGCGGCACGGAAATATCTCCGGGCGGTGCGCGGCCAGCTGGACGCGCCGAAGGAGGACCGGGAGAGGCTTCTGGCGCGGTTGGCCCAGGCTGTCTCCGCCTACGTGGAGGAAAATCCGGAGGCGGGAGCGGAGGAACTGGCCGCTGCCTTTGGCTCCCCGAACCGATGCGCCGCCGAGCTGCTGGCGGAGTGCGACCCGAGGCTGGTGGCAAGGGTACGCAGAAGAAGGCGGCAGGGGCTGGCCGCAATTATCGCTGTCCTGGTCCTGCTGGTGGCGCTGATGACGGTGCGGTTCCTTACCATAAAAGAAGCGCTGAGCGGTTATATAGAAATTTATATTACAGAAGATGAGCCGTTCACAATGAACGAAGACCACACCACGGTACAGAGGTAAAATTGTTGTGGGACAGAACCCGGCGGTCAGGAGGGCAGGCCATGAAAAGCACGCATCCGGTGGTAAGGAAATATCTCAGGGCTGTGCGCCGCCAGTTGGACGTGCCAAGGGAGGACCGGGAGCGGCTGCTGGGCCGGCTGGGCCAGGCGGTTGCCGCCTATGTGGAGGAGAATCCGGAGGCAGAGGCGGAGGAGCTGGCCTCTGTCTTTGGGACCCCGGAGATCTGTGCCGCAGAACTGATGGCGGAGTGCGACCCCAATCGGATAGCGGAAATGCGCAGGAGGAAGCGGCGGCGGAGCATTGCGCTGATTGCCGCTCTGGCGGCGGTACTGGTCATTTTGATGGCCGTGAACCACTACTGGCTCCAGCACGCAATAGATGGATCGTGGATCGACGGGCCATGGGTCACGGTGAGGGATCACGGCATTGTGACGGAGCGGCCGCCGTTGGAGTGACAGCAATAGGGCACTGCTTACGGGCCGTCGGTCGAACCGGCGGCCTTTGACTTGCGCGCCAAAACAGGAGCGCCCTGCCATCCCGAAGATTTTGCTTGACAAACGGCCAGAAAAGGCATATAGTTCACTTTGTGAACTTTTAGAAAGGGGCGGCGTTCATGCTGAATGAGAATCTGCTGGCGGTCTGGCTGCGGCTGACCTGTGTGATCGACAACCACCGGCTGGCGGCTGCCCATGCGGCAGAGGAGCGGCTGCCCTTCAATGAGGCCATGGTCTGCGGTCTGCTGGCGCAGGCTTCCGATGGGTCTATGACCGCCAGCGAGCTGTGCAGGCAGACCCGTATTCTGAAATCCCAGATGAACGCGATCCTCCGGTCGCTGGAACGGAAGGGGCTTATCAGCAGGCAGCGGTCCCGGACGGACCGGCGGCAGGTGGAGCTGCGGCTGCTGCCGGAGGGGATAGCCAGGTTCCAGGAGGGCCACCGGCAGAGCGTGGCCATCGTGGACCGGCTGATCAGCGAGATGGGCGAGGAGAAGGGCCGGCTCCTCCTCCCTCTGCTCCGCCAGGCGGCGGACATTTTTGAGAACATGGAGGCATGAAACCTATGGTACGTATTATTACAGATTCCGCGGCAGATTTTGATCCGGCGGTGGCGAAAAGACGGAAGATCAGCGTGGTGCCCATGGCGATACAGTTTGGGAGCGCCTCGTTTTTGGCGGGAAAGAATCTCTCCAGCGAGGTGTTTTATCAGCTGCTCCAGGAGGGAAAGGAGAATCCTTCTACCTCTCAGCCTACCCCGGCGGCGTTTTTGCGGTATTTCGAGGAGGCCAAGGCGGCAGGGGATCAGGCGGTGGTCATCCTGCTGAGCGGGGAGCTCAGCGGGACCTTGCAGAGCGCGGAGATCGCCAAGGAGATGTGTGAGTATGAGCACATTTATATTGTGGACAGCCGCACGGCTACCGCGGGGATGCAGATATTGGTCAACTACGCCTGCAAGCTGCGGGACAGCGGGTTGACCGGCGCTTCCATCGCGGCGGAGGTGGAGAAGCTGAAGGAGAAAGTGCGGATTTTCGCGGTGATTGATACGCTGGAGTATCTGCGTCGGGGCGGGCGCTTGTCCGGTTTCCAGGCGGGACTGGGGGCGGTGACGAAGCTGAAGCCTACCATTGCCGTCCGGGATGGGGCGGTGGCGATTGTTGGGAAGTCCTTCGGTATTGCCGCCGCGGTGAAGCATCTGATGAAGATGCTGGAGGAACACCCTGTTGACGACGACTTCCCCTCCTACTTCCTCTACTCCGACGACAAGGGGCGGGAGGAGCTGCTGCTGCCTAAACTCAGGGAGCAGGGAACGCTGCCGACGAGGCTGCATTACTGCGGGATCGGGCCCACCATCGGCACCCACATCGGGCCCGGCGCGCTGGGAATGGCGTATATTGAGCGGGAGTGAACAGATTTTTGTCTTTACAAACCATCTTCCGTCCGCTATAATGGGGAACGTATCGGCGGGTATGATGGAATTGGTAGACATGCAGGATTTAGGTTCCTGTGCCGTGAGGCGTATGGGTTCGAGTCCCACTACCCGTACCAGTAAGGCCGACAAATTTCGACAGGAATTTGTCGGCCTTACTCTTTGCAGAGGCTGAAATCGACGCATTTCCTTTGCTGTATGAAACTACAGACAAGATTTACATTTATGAGGAATTATTATGAACGGATTTTTGGAATGGCTGAAAGAGAACAAAATCGGTACGAACGGTAAATATAGAGGAAAACGGTGGGGTTCGGTCAACAAATCGGAAGATGGTGATTGGCATCTTCGTATATGCGTGCAGTATGACGAATATTTAGAACCGGTTTTATCAGGTGAAACTGCTGCAATGCAGGAGCTTGTCAAAATGCGTACAGGGTATGAAGGCTGCGGGAGGTGTATAGACGGTAAATGTGCTTTTACCGGTTTTGATCTGGTAAATCCAACCGAGGAGCAGATCGAGTTGGCGAAAAGGCTGATAAAATTCAGGGTCGATGCAATCAAAGACGGAAGAATACCGAAATGCAGTTATATAAAAATATCGAAGCAGGGTGAACCGATCGAGCCATGTGCTGTATGCAAGGTATGTGACCCCAAATGCAAAGCGATGAAAAAATGCTAGGGTTTCTTTGAAATCTTATGTTGTTACCCGCACCAGGGAAGCCGGAAAATTTCTTGTCAAAATTTGTTGGCTTCACTCTTTGTGAAATGTATATTCGACGCATCTTTTTTGTCAATAACGGACAGCGCAGAAGTCCCTCCCACCGTTTCCCGCTCGGCAGGCAAGGCCTGCCTAGCCGGTCATTGGGCCATTGACCCAATGACGGCCCTAAGCGGAAAACTGCACTATGGGAGGGACTTCTGCGCTTCCAACTGCAACCCGGAGTTCGCCTGCCCTGATGGCAGGTGAACTCCGGGTTGCAGTTGGGTGAGACGGGGATGCAGGAGCAGGTTTATCATATTTGATAAACCTGCTCTTTTTTTCTTTCTTGATGATACTCTACTCGTTTACAGCAGCATAAATCCGAGCAATATAAAATGGTATGTATATCTAAAGCGCAGTTCAATATTTTGTATTGAGTCTCGAACTTCGCGCTGTTTTCTTTGCGGCCTGATTATTGCTATCGATTTTGTCGGGCCAGCTGGTTCTCATACTCCTGGACTGACAAAACCTCTATCCGATCATAGCAATAGATATTTCCATCCGTGTCTGATATACCAGCAAGCCTGCTCAGTGCCTGCTTAACTCTGGATAATGAATTTGATGTATTTCTTTTACTTCGTTTCGCCAAGCCGGACAGTACATCCTCCATTGCGTCTACGGGATCAGCATCGATCACGGCTGTGAATGTGACTGAGACAGGTTCCTCCGCATCCTGACAGCGGGGCAAAATCTGCTTTTCCAGCGTGAGGTAACTTTCCAGAGCTTTGATGTGGATGGAGTCTATCAGTTCTTTGATCTCCAAACTCCGTTTTTTGGCAAATATCCCCCAGTAGTCCTCACAGATTTCATCTGTCTTAGAGCAGCGGGCTTCTTCTTCATTAAAATTATCCCGCGTGATCTTATTCCGAAAACCTGATTTGAACTCGACAAGCCTGACTGATCGTTGGGTAACATCCAGTCCGTCCGCAGAAGCAGGCAGCTTTTGCTTCAGGCCAAGCCCGAGGCAGATATCGTCAAAAGAATACATCTGTGCCTCGCTTTTTACTAGTGGCATATGGGTGCGTTTATCCTCTGAAAGTTCTGCAACAGGGGACATGGACCAGTTTGTGATGGCATAGGTATACAAATCTTTTTGGATCACATGTCCCCCTCCTCATCGTACAGATACTGCTCCCGCAGCACCTTCATCTCAGAAAGATACTGCAAAAAGTCATCATAAATAAGTTCAATGTTTTCGTTAACACAGCGATATTGGACAAAGCCGTCCTCTATGACATCTGTCTGATAAAAATTAGTCTGCTGGTTAATCTCGTATTTTCTCATACAGGCATCCAAAGCCAGCATAAAATTGGGACTATGGGTAGTCAGCAAAACATTTACGTGCAATTCTTTTACCAGTAATACGATGACCTCTGCAAAGACATTTTGCCACTGGGGATGCAGATGTGCCTCCGGTTCGTCCAAAATCAGCATCGTATCACTATCAAGCAACCCCTTCTCCAGGAGAAGTTTGATAATAGAAAACACTTTAGAGCCAGTAGCCAGATTGCTGATCCGTATCTTTGTACCATGTTGAACGCAATAATCTCCCTCGGAAGAAAACTCAAAGGTACCGGGGACAATGTGGTTGATCTGCTCCCGGACCGGCTTGAGCGAGTCATCCAAAAGTGTTTGCTCAAAGACGTTGACTGTGCCGGAACTCCTCAGGACCTGCTGAAGGCGGTAATTGTGTGACTGGATGCGGGTAGGATTCAGGATGGCGTCAAGCTCCCGCCTGGCCGTATTACGAGAGGGCGTCTTACCCAGTGGATGGTCCAATATAAAGGGATCGTCGATCATATAGACTCGTTTGAAAGGCGCCCCCCAAAACACGGGGGTGCCATCATTTACAACGCTATCGTTAAAAACAGAGAACTGAAAGTAGACCGGGCCCTCGGCTCTATCCTCGGATAACGTCACACTTGAAGTTACGCCCGGCGTTCTGACGGGCTGAATCTGGCCGCTGAATTCTATACGCAAAGTCTGATTGATACTTTCGCGGGCATAGTCGATCAGGTCCCTGTCGCTTTCCAGGGCGCTGAACATCCTATCCAAAATCGCCAGTGCCGTGGTCCGGCGTGTGTCAAAGTCAGGCAATTCAGACGAGGCAAGCAGGTCGGAGAAAGTGTATTGAAAAAAAGGCCGGATACGTTCAAAGGGGCGCAGCAGTGCGCTGTCGACGCTCTGCAGCTCCTGGGCGAGCTTGTGAGTGTAGTCTTCCAGGTCATCTTCCAACAAATCGACAACCTCATCATTCAGTATGTCATACAAGGCGGGATAGCTGGAAAGAGCCTTTTTGAGTTCATCGGAACTTCCGTAAGAAAATTTCTCTGTCAGTGCATTTTCTACCAGTCCCAACTGTTTCTCAATGTACATATTTTGATCAGTTTTGGCCTTCCACTTTAAATCACTCACAGCTTCCAGCATAGAATACAGCGTTTTGCCGACTGTTGTTTTTCCGGAGTTGTTCTTGCCAGTGATCACTGTCAAGCCATCCAGCTTAAGCGTAGAATCTCTGATGATACCGATATTGTCCAGTTTGATTTGCATATCTGGTCCTCCTGACCCGGCTACGATAATATAGTTTATTATATCAGATATTTATTGGAAAATGCAATCCTATTTTAGGCAATAACACAGAATAGTCAGACAGTTGGAGACACAGCGGCCGCGCGAGGACAGGAGCTTGCAGATTTCCCCTCTATGCTACAGCAAAATTGCCGGAAGGTTGCCCATTACCTGGCAACCTTCCGGCAATTTTTTTCGGTAATAACAGTGTCAAAACAAAAATAATCTCTATGTCAGCGGCACAAACGTAAATGTAAGCGTCACATGAATGGCGTCCTCCGCGCTCCACATACGCTCCGGCGAACCGGAGGCGGAGCCAAACAGACGGAACGCCCCATAGCTGGGAACCACATCCCCTGCCGCCAACTCCAGCACCTGGGCAGCGGGCGAGCCGCCTGCCGTTACCACAAGCTGGTTACGCGCGCCGGTGTACTGACCGGACCAGAAGGCGCTGCCGTACTCGTCGGCGGGCTGGAACTCCGCGAACAGGAAAATCTCCTTCGCGTTGTCCCGGGGTTGGGATGAAACAAAGACCGCATCGCTGCCCGGCGAGGTATGGCCGGTGACGCTGGCAACCACCGCCACGGGGACGTTGCTGTAGCTGACAATGGGCATGGGCGCGCTGACGATCTGGTCCGTTGAGATCATGCCGTCCATGTTGACTTCCAGGCCGTAGGGGTTTACCACCACCCGCCCCGTATTGGGCACTGCGACCTGGATCACCGGAGGTTCCTCCTCCTCGGGTCCGTCCTCCGCTTCGTCTCCGGCTTCCTCCAGGGGCTCGCCTTCCTCCGGCAGCTCCTCGTCCTCAGCGGGGGCCGGGGACTCGTCTTCCTCCGACAAATCCTCGTCCTCAGCGGGGGCCGAGGACTCGTCTTCCTCCGTTTCCAAATCTCCCGGGACTTCCGGAGTTTCCGACACATCGGGGGGGGCTGGGGTATCAGGAACTTCCGGGACATCGGGAACTTCCGGAGGGATCTCCGGGGTTTCGGGGGTCTCCTCCGGGTCTTCCGGAGTCTCTGTCAGAGGGATATCAACGGGGGTTTCCTCCCAAATCTCCAGGGTCTCCGGAACGTCGGTGGCCTCCGCCGCGCGAGCCGGGACAGACAGCAGCAGCGCCAGCGCCGCACACACACATAACAGCCGTTTGATTCTCATGGGGCACGTATAATGAAAACCATCCTGAAAGGGGTGGTTTTCATTATTTCTCCTTTCTTGGAAAAGTTATAGAGCGGGAGTAGCTACCCGCGATATAATCAGAACAAGCACTGCGGAT
>JAAVHD010000059.1 GCA_014799915.1 Oscillibacter sp. | reverse complement strand
CCTACAGGGATGGTGCGTGAAATGGATGGTGCATGAAATCGTCTCCCGGTGGTGGCCAGGTAGTGGGAATAGAAGCGGATCTTGCTGCTGGCCGATCTAGGGCGAACGGGTAGACGCAGGCACCGAGCATTTGGGTATGCACTCCGGTAGAATCAAACCCGTTACGTCGTAGCGTAACTAATTAACCCCCGTAATTCAGGAAGGTTCTTAGGAAACGTAGTTTCCTAAGCGAGCTTTTGGTACTTTTCCCTCGCGGGAAAAGTACGCCCCGCCCCGGCAGGGGCGAATCTAAAAATAAGATTTAAGCTGGGGCCGCCGCGCAGCGGCGGCAAACCTCACAGTGTCAGTCCGTCGAAAATCTTATGCACCGCCTGCTTCACAGGGCTGTCCTGTGGCACGGTGACGGAGGGCTTGCCCTCCGCATCGTACTCATACACGGTGTCGTCATGGGGGACGACACCAATCAGCTTCATCCCGTATTTGTCGATCTCCTCCCGGACGCCGGGGTTCAGTTCCCCGTTGGGGGCGCGGTTGATGATGAGACCAACCTCCTTGGCTCCCAGCTTCAGATCAACGATCATCTCACTGAGCCGTCCCGCCGCCTGGACGCCACGCCGGGAGCAGTCGCTGACCAGCAGGATGGTGTCCACCTGGGGCAGCACGCCGCGGCTCAGGTGCTCCAGACCCGCCTCGTTGTCCACCACGATATAGCGGTAGTTCCTGGCGTACTTGGCTACCTGGGAGGTGAGCAGGCCGTTGACGAAGCAGTAGCAGCCCTTCCCCTGGGTGCGGCCCATGACCAGCAGGTCATAGTCGTCCGCCTCGGTCAGCGCGTCGGAGAAGCGCATCTCGGCGTAGTCCGCCTTGGTCATCCCGGCGGGGATGGGGTTCACGGAGGCCATTTCGGACCGGGCGATGTCCTCGCGGATGTCGCCCAGGGTTTCCTCCACCTCCACCCCCAGCACCTCGTTGAGGTTGGAGTTGGCGTCGGCGTCCACAGCCAGGACGGGGCCCTGCTTCTTCTCGCAGAGATATTCAATGAACATCCCGCAGATGGTCGTCTTTCCTACGCCGCCCTTACCGGCGAAGGCAATGGTGTGAGCCATAGCGAAGTCACTCCTTTGGATATTACGCAAAATTCTGGTCTAACGCGGGTGTAGGGCGCGACGACCCCGGCGCGCCGTTCTTCGGTCACCACCGCACAGGCGGCAGTGTGTCCCGCGGCGTGCCCGGTGGTCACGCCCTACACAGATTGTTCAACCGGTGGGATGTCCTATGGATTAGAGGTCAACGATGCCGGACTCCTTGACGATGCGGGCCACGTCATCATACTTGTTCAGAGCGTACAGGTGGATACCGTCGATGCCGCAGGCGCGGTACTCGTCGATCTGGTTGATGGTGTACTCGATGCCGGCTTCCTTGAAACTCTTCTTCTTGCCCTCGATGTCGGCGTCGAAGCAGGCGTTGTTGCCCTTGGCGTCGGTGAGGCCCACGGAGAAGGGGTTGGGGAAGATCCAGTTCTTGGAGATGATCTCGCACAGGGCGCGGGGCATGACGCAGCCGTTGCGGCTGAGGGCCATGTTGATGGTAGCGGCCTGGTCAAGGATGGGCATGATACCCACGTCCACGGGCATCCAGATACCGGCGGCGCGAATGGCCTCCAGCCAGTACTTGAACTGATCCATGTCCCAGCACAGCTGGGTCATGATGTAGTCAGCGCCCTCGTCCTGCTTCTGCTTGAGGAATCCGATGTCGGCTTCCAGGCTGCGGCAGGCGATGTGGCCCTCGGGGGAGCCGGCTACGGCGATGGTGAACTTGTCGCCGAACTCCTTGCGCACGAACTTCACCAGCTCGGTGGCGTAATGCAGATCGCCGCCGGTGCCGGTCCAGCCGAAGGGCAGGTCGCCGCGCAGGGCCAGCATGTGGTTGATGCCGTGGGAGAGGTAGGTCTCCAGCTGCTCCTTGATGCCCTCGCGGGTGTTGCCGATGCAGGTGAAGTGGGTGACGGGGGTGCACTTGCCGTCCTTCTGGATCTTGTCCAGGACTTCCAGGTTCTTGCCCACGTTGGTGCCGCCGGCGCCGTAGGTGCAGGAGATGTAGTCGGGGTTCAGGGTGTACAGCTGCTCCAGCACGCCGCCCTCGCCGCACAGCTTCTCCATGCCAACGTCGGTCTTGGGGGGGAACACCTCAAACGAAAATGCTGCTCTCTCTTCAAAAATATCGGCTACGCTCATGATAAATTTTCCTCCATACGTGAAATATATTTTCCAGCGGCACCGCCGCTATGGGTTACTAGGTTCAAAAAAGAGGCTTTGCCTCTTTTTTGAGGGGGAAAGTCCGGGCCGAGCGCGGCCCGCAAAGTGTTTTTTCGACGTACACGCCGCCGAAAAAACGATTTCATTTTATTTCGCGCCTCCGGGCGCGAAACTCCTGCGGAGAGCCGTTTAGATCGGCGTAAACGAATACCGCTTCAGCAGCCCGGCGGTATTGGTGTGATACACCACCGCGCCGTCGGCCAGGTCCTCCCGCTCGATCTCCGCACGGGGTTCCAGGGCGCGGATATAGGCATCGGTATCCTCCACGGATACCTCCTGGAAATCTACGTCCCGCATCTGATTGTTGCTGCACTGGTTGAAAATCTCACAGCAGAGCTCGTACTCTCTCATACCGCTCACTCCGCCGCTACGATGACGCTGCCCGCCGTCAGATCGGCGCTGACCAGACGGCCGGTGATGGTGGTCTTGATGCCCATCACGTCCTCAAAGATCAGCTTGTCGCCGTCCACGTTGATATTGGCGACGAACTTGCAGAGGATGTTGTCCTCCTGCTTCTCATTCCTATAAATAGTAGAAAGGCACATGGGTATCCCCTCCTTCTGATATCACTCTTACTTTTTCAACTCCTCCAGGGCGGCGGACAGATAGCCGTTGGCCTGGTCGAAGGACTCCACCGCGTGGAGCAGCTGGTGCTGCGCCTCACCGTCAAACTGCTGGGCGATGTCGCTGAGCTCCTTGGCGTGGTGGATGTTGTGCTCCAGCATATACTGGAGTACCGCGAGGGTCTGGGCCCCGCCGTGGTCATGGTGGTGCTCACCCTCGTGGGTATGGGCATGGGTGTGGGTGTACGCCTGTCCGTTCTCGTCGGTGTGGGTGTGCTCGTGAACGTGTTCGCCGTGCGCATGGCTGTGGTCAAAGTGTCCCATAATGGATCAGCCTCCCATATTGACATAATTTTAACTAGATACACTATACCCCAAATTCGCTCCGTTTGCAAGAAGGAGAAGCGGAATATTTGACGAAAAATTCCAGCCACTTTTGTGAAATCAGACAGTTTGCGTGAAGATGCGCGAAAAACGCTGGACAGATGACCATAGCGGTGGTATAATACCAACAATCGGTCGGGATGCTGGCGGCTCTGTTTTATCAATTGTGCCTAAAGCAGCCGGCTATTTGTGTGAGGAGGTTATTTTTGTGATTAGTTTCCTGATCTGTCTTGCGCTCCTGGTTGGAGGGTACTTCGTCTACGGTAAAGTCGTAGAGAATACCTTTGCCCCCGATGACCGTGAGACCCCCGCCGTCAAAATCAACGACGGTGTGGACTATGTGGTGCTTCCCCAGTGGAAGCTGTTTCTGGTGCAGCTGCTGAACATCGCGGGCCTTGGCCCCATCTTCGGCGCGCTCCAGGGCGCTCTGTGGGGACCCATCGTGTTCCTGTGGATCACCTTCGGTACGCTTCTGGCCGGCGGCGTCCACGACTACTTCGCCGGTATGATGAGCGAACGCAACAACGGCGAGTCCATCTCCGAGATCACCGGTATCTACCTGGGCGGCGTGATGAAGAACGTCATGCGCGTGTTCAGCGTGGTGCTGCTGATCATGGTGGGCACCGTGTTCGCCGTAGGCCCCGCGGGCCTGATCGTCAAGCTGTTCCAGGAGAACGGCGCGACGGGCGTTGTGGCTACCACCCTGTTCTGGCTGATCATCATCCTGGTCTACTACTTTATCGCCACATTCCTCTCCATTGACAAGATCATCGGCAAGGTGTACCCCGTCTTCGGCATCTGCCTGATCGTCATGGCCGTGGGCGTCGCCATCGGCATTTTTGTCAATCCCGCCTACACCATCCCCGAGATCTGGAGCAATTTCCGCAGTATGCATCCGGCCAGCACCCCCATCTGGTCCTTCATGTTCATCACCGTGGCCTGCGGCGCTATCTCCGGCTTCCACGCTACCCAGAGTCCCCTGATGGCCCGCTGCATGAAGAGCGAGCGCCAGGGCCACTTCGTGTTCTACGGCGCCATGGTCTGCGAGGGCGTTATCGCCCTGATCTGGGCCGCTGCCGGCTGCTCCCTGTATGAGGTTACCGGCGGTCTGAACACCGGCCTCCAGGCCGTCCTGGGCGGCGGTCAGTCCGCGGCCATCTACGATGTGTGCGCCAAGACCATGGGCGGCATCGGCATCGCCCTGGCTATGCTGGGCGTTATTGCCTGCCCCATCACCTCCGGCGACACCGCCTTCCGCTCCGCCCGTCTGGTGCTGGCCGACTGGATGAAGCTGGATCAGGGCAGCTACAAGAACCGTCTGATCCTCTGCGTCCCCGTTCTGGGCGTGGGCGCGGTGCTGGGCGTCGGCAACGCTCTGGGCTTCATCGACTACACCATCATCTGGCGCTACTTCAGCTGGACCAACCAGACCCTGGCTATGATCGTGCTGTGGGCCGCGTCCATGTACCTCTTCTATGATAAGAAGAACTACTGGATCACCGCCGTTCCCGCCACCTTCATGAGCGCCGTGTCCGCTACATACTTCGTCCTGGCCCCCGAGTGCCTGGGCAAGCTGGTGAACACCTATGACGCCGAGGGCAAGCTGCTGGCCTACAACACCCTGGTGGCCTATCCCGTCGGCATCATCGTGGCGGTTCTGTTCCTGGGTATCTTCCTGTATTCCATCAAGAAGCGGAATGTCAGCCCTCAGTATAATACCCTGAAGAAGTAACATTCATTCTCAAAACCAACAGCGCGGCGGAGGAGCGGTATTCCGCTCCTCCGCCGCCTTTTACCCGGGAGGCAAGTATGATCTTCAAACCAAAGCAGTTAAGCCGCGAGGGGCTGGCCCCTGAAATCCTTGCTGCGGACAAAAAGGGCTGCAAGCGCTTCGGCCCCTGCGGCGTGGGCAAAAAGGCCCTGTACCTCAACAGCTTTTATATCGACCGGTGCTTCTATGTCACCCTCTCCTCCGTCCGCCGGATTTTCAAGCGGGTGGCCATGAGCAAGGGCGGCTTTACCGGCAAGGGCATGTTCGCTTCCATCCCCTACCTGGTGGTGGAGTACGACGGCGGTAAGCAGAAGCAGTGCAATTTCAAGCGGGAGGAGGACGTAGACCTCCTGCTGGAATACATGGCAAAGGTCTGCCCGGACATCCCCCGGCTCAGCGAGGAAGGGGAGCGCCGTCTGGCGGAGAAAGCCGCCCGGGAGGCGGCGCGCTACCTCAAGGAGCTGACTCCCCAGGCCCAGAAGGCCTGGGATGACCTGGAGCGGGCCAAGGCAAAGCTGGCGGAGGACCCTGCCCGTTCCAGCCGTCTCTCCCGTGCCGCCCGCACCAAGCGCAACAGCGACCGCTCCAATCCGGCATACAAGTGGGTGGCGCTGACCATCGTGATCCTGGGCGCGGCGGCGTTGGTCTACGGCGTGTGGACCTGGCTGAACAAGAACAGCTCCGGGGTATACTTCCTCCTGTTCGGGCTGGCGGCGATCTTTTTCTTCTCCGGGGCCAATGTCCTGCCTACGGCCAAGAACAACAAAAAGGCCGTATCCCGGGAGTGGGAGGCGGCTAAGGATTCTATGAGAGAGCTGGTAGGCGAGGGCAAAAAATTCCCCGTGCCCTACTGGTACGCCCATCCCGTCGTCCTGGACAGGATGATCCGGATCATCCGGGAGGGCAGGGCCCAGACCACGGTTGAGGCGCTGGAGGTTCTGAAAAAGGATCTGCAAGCCCTCAATTCCTCCGTCCAGGTGGAGCAGGAGGAGTACGACGAGGTGGTCTGCATCAAGCCGATTTTTCTGCTGCAAGATTATCAATAACAAACCATAACAAATTTGCGGAGCGGCCCGATGAGGACATCGGGCCCTACGGATGCCGATCCTGTAGGGCCCTGTGTCCTCACAGGGCCGCTCTGTATCATGTATTGCAAGTCAGCGGATAAACTGCGCCGAGGCGTATCCCACGTAGTCGCCGTACCGGACCACGTACCACCCCTCATATTCTCCGTAGACCTGCACCCGTGCGCCGTCGGGGATGCTGGCTACAACGGAAGAATTTGTGCTGGGTCTGCTGCGGAGGTTCAGCGTGCCGCCGCCGGCGCGGACCGTCCCCGTCCACGGGTCTGTAGGCCAGATGAAGGGGATTCCGAAATAGTCCGTCAGGCTGAGAACGATGTTCCGTGCGATCTCGGTGATGTTGTTCTCGATCCACCGCGCGTCCTCGTAGTTGTCGTGGTATCCAATCTCCAGCAGCACGGCGGGGAATTTGGAGTCCCGGACTTCGCCTAGGGTGGTGGTGGAGCGGGTGACTACCCTGTCGGGCAGCGGGTAGATCTCCCGGAGGTTGTTGACGAAGATCTGCGCCGCCCGCTGACCCTGGGTGCTGGTGGGGTAGTAGAAGGCGATGATCCCACGGACATTGCCGTAGTTGCCCTCCCCGGCGGCGTTGGAGTGGAGGGCTAAGTAGAAGTCGTACCAGCCGCTGTTGGCCTGGCGGATGGAGCTGCCGGCGGTCATGTCCGGGGTATTGCGGGTGTAGCGGATGCCGCAGCTGTTGAGATAGGGGATCATGGCGTCCGCCAGGCGGTTCATCCAGTACTCCTCGCTGCCGGTGCCGGTGACGTACATGTTCGATTCCTGTGTGGACGGGCTCAGATATATGATAGGCATAGCTCTTACCTCCTGCTTTTGCCCATCCTATGCTGGGAAAGAGGCAGAAGTGCAAAAATCGGAGAGCCTTTGGCTCTCCGATTTTTTTCGTTACAGATCGTCCGCGTCCTGCACTGGGACCTCATAGGGGTCCGCGGGGGTACCGGTGTAGCTGCCCTGGGGGTCCGTCTTGGCGGACTGCCAGATGGTCAGGTCCATGGCCTTCCCCATGGGGTTCTCGGACTTCTTCCGCTTTTTGCTGCTCATGGCAATTTCTCCCTCCCGCCCGGATGGCCTCCGGGACTGGGGGTAGTTTGCCCAGTTTTCCTGTTATATGTGCTTCCGGTAGGAGAGATAATGCCCCACCCGCTGGAAGCCCAGCTCTGGCAGGATGCGGTCCTCGTCGCTGCCGGGGTCTACGAAAAAGAGCAGATGCTTCGCACCTGTCCGCTTGCCCTCGTTCAGGACGCGCTTCAGCAGCCGGCGGAACAGGCCCTCGTGGAACTGATCGTCCTCGCATTGCAGAGAAAATATCTCGTAGCCGCCGTCGGGCTCATGGGTCGCAATGATCTCCCCGGCGGCGCCGTCCTCCTCCGCCATAAAGATGTCCCATCTTGAGAGGTTTTCCCGGAGCCGCCGGCAATTCCAGTACATCTCCGCGTCAAAGTTCTGATAAAGGCGCTGGAACTTTTCAAAATTTTCTTCTGTGATCCGCTCCACGTCGGGATCGTCCAGCTCCGGCGTGTACTGGCTGAACAGGAGATAGTAGTCGTTCAGGTCGTCGAACACAGAGAATCCGGACCGCTCCAGCCAGGATATCGCCTCCCGGTTCGCCTCCGGGAAGCCCATGGTCCAGTCGTAGTCGGAATAGCGGGAAGTCAGGTACTCCTGGAGTTCATCCAGGGCTTTGGCGGTGTTCCTCCGGATACAGCAGGCGCGGAAGCCAAGGTAGCGGTCCTCAACCCAATCGTAGTAGTGTATCCAGCCCTCCACCTGGCCGTTCTCCTGATAGAGCAGGATTTGTTCGCCCAGCCTGGAAAAGCCCTTTCTGGCCGCGATGATGAAGTCCTTTTTGGTCTTGATGCCAT
This sequence comes from Oscillibacter sp., assembly GCA_014799915.1. Classification (GTDB taxonomy): domain Bacteria; phylum Bacillota; class Clostridia; order Oscillospirales; family Oscillospiraceae; genus Pelethomonas. Next base: position 25,359 of record JAAVHD010000059.1, on the reverse strand, counting down.
CAAAGTAGGCGGGATACCCGGCCCGTGTGGGGTCCAAGGCCAGCTCGTAGGCAAAATCTATGTATTTGTCAAAATCTTTCTCTTGCAGAGGGATTAACATTGTTTTCTACCTTCCTTTTTCTTATACCGTGGGGACCGCTGCCTTCGCCCGGACGATCAGCTTCACGCTTTCCATGCGCTCGATCTCCACGAGCTCACCCTTGGGGATGACCTCGCCGTCCACGCTGCGGGCGGTCCAGGTCTTGCCGTCCACGTACACCGCGCCGGTGCAGTGGCCGTTGTTGATGGTCTCGGTGACGAGCCCTTCCATCCCCAGCAGGCGGTCGGCGTTAGTGGGAACCTTGTGGGGGTCGGCGTACTTTTTTGCCAGAGGACGGACCACAGCGGCGGTGAGAATGGATATCCCGACGAACAGCAGCAGCTGTATCTGCAATGACGCGCCGAAATAGGCAGCAAAGACACACACCAGCGCCCCCACCGCGCACCAGATGGACACCAGCGTCATTGTAGCCATCTCCAAAAAGGCGGCCAAAGCCATCACGCCTACCCAGAACCAAACCATCATATCTGTCATCTCGGAGCCCTCCTTATTTTTTAGTTACAAATATATTATACTATAGAACCCCCGTCCCGTCAATGTGGGGAAAAGTTGTCTCTTTTACCTTTTTATTGATAAATGCCTGTCAGCCTTTCTCCTCATTGAAGTGATTGATACGAGCGGTTATCTATCACAGATAACTGTCGGCAACCTGGAATTGGCTATCTTGATCCTTTAATTTGTCCTGAATCGCTTCTGCATTTTCTTTAAGATACTTATAATCGGACATTTTGGCTAATTCCAAATAATAAGGTAACTTAACAGAATGAATTTGGTATAGAACGTGAAGAACCATGATTTTTTGGTATTCATCATATTCATATTTGTTCCTCTCCCAAAATTCAATTGCATACTGCTCTGCACACTCGGGATAAATATCCGCCAATGCTTTTAGCGCCAATCGCTCTGTATATTCATCTTCAGCAGAAAGAAAATCATATACCATTTCTTGGAGATTATCTTTCCCTTTATAACTGTGCAAATGTTCTGCAAATTGCCATTTTGCATTAATATAGTCTGTGTTTATACAACATCTGCACAACAAAGAAAACCAATGATCACACTTTTCCAGTTCTTCTATAACCGTGCTGCATTCATTATCTCTTGCAATCACATACAAAAGATCATCAATCATTTGTTCAGTTGCTTCATCAGCAGAGACCTCATTTATGACAGCAATAGAATAAGAACGCATATCGTCAAATTCTAAGCAAAAGCACCATTCCCCATTATCTGCTTTTTCTGTCATTTGGGGATAATTCCGTTTCGCCCATAATTTGAATGCAGTAACTTTTGTATGTAGATTTTTTTCGTATTCACGATTCATAAGTTCTCTCCATACCCCAAATTACATTTATCACTTTAATGGTATCACAGCCAATTATCAGTTTCAAGTTGCCATTAATGAACTCGCTGGTATACAGCTACGTCGACTCGAAAAACAAACGAGCCAAAAACTTTCAAGCCCCGGCGCTTTTGGCGCCGGGGCCCGCACTCATTGCTTGTACTGCCGGTACTCGGGGGTGAGCTTGTGACACCAGCCCTTGACATACCAGCCAACGGTCTCGCCCATCTCTTTGGAGGCCACCATCTTGTCCGCCAGGGTCAGCAGCCACGCCTCGGAGTTTTTCGGCCAGGAGGCCAGGGGGAACATATGGCTGGAGATAGCGTCCATCTGCCGCTGGTCCAGGTCGAACACCCGGCTCGCCCGGTGGGCGGCGTGGGAGCCGTGGATGAAGGCGTGCATGTGCTTGATGCGCTGCCAGCCGGAGTAGCGGTGCATGTAGCGCCGGTGGCGCTCACTCTGCCAGTCGTAGCCAAAGAAGTCGTGGAGCAGGGCGGCGCGGGTCACAGCCCGCACGCGGTCTTCCTTCAGCCCGAACCGTCTGGCCAGCCGGTAAGCGCACTTCGCGGTATCCACAGAGTGGATATATAAAGAATTTTCCCCGCCGTGGTGGGGGCAGTCTTTCATCTGTAAAAAGAGCGGATGGGACAGGATGTCCTCCGTCATCTCCTGAAAACTGTCTGCCAAAGGAAAGCCTCCTCCGCCGCCGTCCGGCGGCGCAAATTTGCCATATATGTGACGGTATGCTTATTATCCCACCGTTCACGGGCAAATGCAAGGGAAATATCTGCCAGCTTTCCTTAATATTTCTTGAAAATTGTTCCCTGGCCGCTATGCCGTCGTCCAATATCCGTCGTATGCGTATCCGGTCTTTCCAATCAGCAGGTGCTCCGACCTGGATAAGCCCGCCTTCCGGACCGCCGCTGTCCGCTCTACAGCATAGGCCGGGACCTTGGTGAGCACGCCGGTACAGCCCAGCAGCTCCGGCATACGAGGGACCATGAGCGTTACGAGCTCAAAGAGGACGTCCTCTTTTTCGTAGTCGCTCCTTACGTCGATCCGCAGTATGCCCATGTTATGGAACGCATCCTCGGAGACCCGCAGGCACAGCTCGATGGTCCCAACGATGTCCGCCGCCGCCTTGTCGATGATGGAAAGTCTGGTAAACCAGCCNTTTTCATAGGACAGGGTCCAAAAATCAATGGCCTCCGCCATTCTNTCCTTTGTGGGGTAATAAAAATTGTCCCCGTCGCAGTTGTCGCTGTTAAAAAAGGGCAGGGCGCGCTTATCACTGTAAACCTTGAACAGAGCGTCGCAGTCCTCCCTCGCGGTCAGTCTCGCGGTGAATCTCTCGCTTTCCAATACGGGGCAGCTTTCGTAGATATTCATATCCTTTTTCCTCNCATTCGTTTTCANAATTGCGCTTTTCAGCCTNAAGTCCCCATAACACCACTTGCAAAAATCCTCGTAATAGCTCCCGTCCAGCGCGCGGCCGATCAGGCCGTCCTCGCTTAGCGGCATACCGCAGCACTTGCAGACGAGCTGCCTGGGAGAACCCAGCAGGGTGTTGATCGACACGTTGAATTTCCGNGATAAGAGCTTCAGCGTGTCNGTATTCGGCTGCGTTTCCCCTGTCTCCCAGCGGCTGACCGCCTGCCTGGTGACCATCAGGCGCTCCGCCATCTGTTCCTGGGTGAGACAGTTTTTCCCGCGCAGATCTTTAAGGATGTCCTTCATCTCCATGACCGGCCCTCCCGGATAGCGGCATACCTTTATTTTAACCGGGCGNTGNGCCCCCGGCAAGCAACCCGCCGTTGCTATATGNCGCNGCATTNATATTCTGATTATATCACGGCAGATTTTCGCTTTTCAACCCGCTATCNATGNGTCTGCCGTCCAGAGAAATCNATTTTGTGCGGATGAATCTGAAAATTTGAAGAATCCCGGTAGTGTAGGGACGAGCCCTTACACAGATACATCTATTATTCAGATGCTTCTCCTTGAATTTGATTTTCCNGTCCGCCACCAAAAACACCTTGCGCATTCCTTCGGTTTGGTGCATAATGAGAANCATCAATATGGAAAAGCCTGAGGAGNGTCCNGCCATGAATAAAAAACGCCTCCGCCAGATGACNGCCAGCCTGCTCCGCCGGGCAACCACCCAGCCCGCCNTAAAATACCTGGCCCCCCACCGNGCNATGCTGCGGGAGCTTCTGGAGGAACAGAACTACCTCCAGCGGTTNGTCCCCCTCTATGACGNCACGCGCATCCAATGCGNNTCTGTACTGTCCCTCTGNCGGGAGGANCTGAACCTCCTCTCACCGGAGCCGGAGGAGGGCTGGATCGTCTTNACCTACGACTTCNCCCGGAAGTCCATGTTTCCGGAGGAAGACTTTTTCTCAAAGCAGGAGCGCCANGGCGCNGGGGCNGTGTTCTTCCTNTCNCTGCTCCAGGTACTNTTTGACGCCGAGCGGGCNAAGCTGCCNCCGGACCCCATGTGGGATCTGACCCTGCTGGAGGAGGCGGAGCTGGAGGGCAGCGCCCACCAGGACAGCTACCGGCTGTTTCTCCGCTCCTANCGCCGGGAGTACGTCTANGAGATGATGCGTCTGGGNCTGGAGGCCACCCCCTGGCGGACNCTGGAGCACATCGCCGGGGTCCACCATGTGGCNGTNAGCGTGGCCCGGGATCTGAAGCGGGCGGGNGTNNCCATCGACCTGCCCCTGGTNTCCGCCAGCGCGGCGGGNCACGACATCGGCAAATTCGGCTGCCGNCCCGGGGAGCGGGTGCCTTANCTGCACTACTANTATACCGANCTCTGGTTCCTCCGCCGNCACATGGAGGACGTGGGCTANATCGCCGCCAACCACTCCGTCTGGGATCTGGAACTGGACTANCTGTCCGCGGAGAGNCTGGCCCTCATTTACGCCGACTTCCGGGTGAAGCAGGAGNGNGGNCNCGATGGGNGGGAGATCACAAAAATCTCCACNCTGACAGAGGCTTTNGANGTGATNCTGAACAAGCTGGACAACGTCANCNANGANAANCGNANCCGNTANACCTTCGTCTANGCCAANCTGCGGGANTTTGANCGCTACATGGNNAGCCTNGGGGTGGACACNACNCTCTCCGGTTGTCCCCGCGACCCCGTCCCCCAGACGGACGCCGCCCTCATGGACCCGCCTCAGGCGGTGGAGGCCCTGCGGATGCTGGGCGTGGAGCACAACCTGGCCCTTATGGGCCGTCTCACCGGGCAGCGGACTTTCGCCAGCCTGCTGGAGCAGGCGAGGGGGGAGACGGACTGGCGGCGGCTGCGGGCCTATCTGGGCGTGTTTGAGTCCTATTCTGTCTATCTCAGCCAGCCCCAGAAGGTACAGACCCTGGCTTTCCTCTATGAGCTGCTGATGCACCGCGAGGGAGACATCCGGCGGCAGGCCGCTGCCCTCATGGGGGAGATCATCGCTCGGTTCCACGAGGGCTACGCCAAGGAGACCCCCGCCGACGCGCTCCCCGACAGCCGGGACACCGCCGACATCGATCAGTGGCGGCTGTATCTGGCCCGGCTGATCCGCCCGGACCGGAAGCTCATGGCCCAGCACCGGCGGTGGATCAGCTTTACCTTGAAAATGGTGGTCAATGCGCTGCTGGAGAAATGTGTCCCGGACCGGCAGGCGGTATTTCTCCAGGAATTTCTCCGCTACTACCGCCGCCCCGAGCGGCTGGACGACGAGACCGCCTTCCAGCTGCTGGAGACCGCCACGGCTCTGCCGGTGGAGGTGCTGGCGGATCACCAGCGCTACGATCTGCTCTTTTTTGCCCAGTCCCTTTCCGTTCGGCGGGATGTGACCGTGCGGACGGCGGCGGTGCTGCTGCTGGAATACCTCCGTCCCGCTATCTCGACCCAGGACGTGATCTTGAACGCCCTGCGGGAGATCGACTGCCGGGACTGCCGGTCCCTGGCCCTCCTCCGGGACCGGGTGGCGGGGAAGATCACCGGCCAGCCCGACCCTCTGGGCCTCCCACGGGAGGTGGTGTCGGAGATTTTCCTGGACAACTTGAAAACCGCCACGCCCTGGATCGTGAAGGAGGTCAATATCCGGCTGCTGACCCGGCTGGCCCAGGAGGGCGGCGGGAGCCTGCTGCACATCGCCACCCACCTGACCAATCTGGTGAAGGTCAGCGACCGGGTCACCGTCCGCCACGCGGCGGGCTCGGCTCTGCTGTCCATCGCGGGACTGCTGTCCACCGAGGAGCGCAATGAGGTGGCGGTGGAGCTGTGCCGCGGCCTGGAGATCGGGCAGCAGGAGTTTGCCAAATACATCCCCGGCTATCTGGGTCGGTTCTGCCTGTGGCTGCCGCCGGTACAGCTGGAGGAAATTCTCGCCGAGCTGAGCAGTTCCCTGTGCTCCTCCAACGCCCGGGTGGTCTCCGCCGCGCTGGACACCGTGGGGGTGATATACGAGGAGTACGATACCTACCGCGTCCGCTTCCCGGAACCGGATACGGTCTACCGCCGCCGCCGGGAGCGGCTGTTGGGGATGCTCCTCAAAGGCCTGGCAGGCTTCCGGCCCGAGGTGCGGCAGGAGGCGCTGTTCGTCCTGGGCCGGCATGTGTTCGGCTCGGAGGTGCTGGGCGTCCACGAGAAGCGCCGGGCGTTCCTGCTGACGCTGAAAAAGATTCTGGCTCTGCTGAGAACGGACCGGGGGGACGAGCTGACCTTCTACTACCGCGCCGCCATGCTGGGCAGGCTCTACCGGTTCCTCACGGAGCAGGAGATCCTCCACGGCGGCTTCCACTTCGAGGAGCCCCGGCCCATCGCATTCTTTCCCGGCACCTTCGACCCCTTCACCCTGTCCCACAAGGGCATTGTCCGGGCTATCCGGGACTTGGGCTACGAGGTGCTGCTGGCTATTGACGAGTTCTCCTGGTCCAAGAAGACCCAGCCTCACCGCATCCGCCGCCGTCTGGCGTCTATCTCCACGGCGGACGAGTTCCATGTGGCTATCTTCCCCGAGGACTTCCCGGTGAACATCGCCAATCCCGATAATCTGGCAGCACTCCGGGCCGCCTTTCCCGGCAGGAAGGTTGCTATCGTGGCGGGCAGCGACGTGGTGGCGGGGGCATCCTCCTACCGTAATCCCCCTGAGGAGAATTCCATCCACACCTTTGATCACATCATCTTCCGCCGCGCCCAGACCGGACGGGCGGACCCCCACGACTACAGCGCTATCACCGGAAAAGTGATCGAGCTGAAGCTCCCCACCCATCTGGAGGAGATCAGTTCCACCCGCATCCGGGAGGCTATCGACCAGGGCCGGGATATCTCCAACCTTATCGACCCCGTGGCCCAGGAGTTCATCTACCTCCACGGCCTCTACCTCCGGGAGCCCCAGGACAAGCCGGTGCTGCGGCTGGACGAGATCGAGTTCCAGCAGTGCGTGGAAATGACAGAGGAGATCGTGGACGCGCTTTGTGCCTCGGTCCTGGCCGCCCACCCGGACCCCGGCTGGCTGTTTGCCCGTATCCGGGAGACGGGGGACCACCTGTGCATCCTGCGCCAGGGGCGGACTGCCCTGGGCTTTGCCAGTTTCCGGTGTCTGGAATCCCACCAGCTGTTTTCGCGGCTGGGCAACGCTCAGCTCAGCGCCTTTATCCGCCGGGAGACCGGCGGGCGGGTGCTGGTCATCAGCGGCATCTATGTCCCCAAGGGGCCTGCCCAGTTGGATCTGTGCCAGCTGCTGCTGACCGAGGTGCTGACCCTGGCCCTGCGGCAGGAGTTTACCTTTGCCCTCTACTGTCCGCTGGAGGCTACGGTGGGCTATGTCCGTGAGATATTGGCCCTTCAGGGCTTCGTCACCGCCCCGGTGACGGACCACGACCAGGAGATCCTTACCGTGGACATGCGCCGCCCCATTGTCCTCACCCGGAACATCGAGACCACCATCAAGGCCCCCCTCAACTCCAATATCCGCGTCCTGACTGCCGTGGCCAACGCCCACCGGAAGCTGCAAAAGGCCCTGACGGAGATGTACCCCGGCTGCCTGGTGCTGTCCATGTCGGCGGGAGTGGTGTACCAGCGGCTGCTGCGGCGGATCGCCGCCTGCAACGGCGTGTCGCCTCAGCCTACCGAGCCACGGGTTCTGGGGGACTGTATCTGCGTGCCTTTCGGCAANATNCTNCGNGGCGTGGCGGTGCCCAANACCGTCACCAAGACCCTCCATACNGACAAGGTCTACGAGCCGGATCTGTCCAGCTTCTCTGTGGANGCNTANCCNTTCTATGCCTCNCTGGCNGACCAGGTGCGGACTATCCGGGCNTTNGACCGGCCNGTGATCCTGGTGGACGACATGCTCCANGACGGCAANCGCATCCACGCCATCGCGCCTCTGCTNTCNGANACCGGCACCCAGGTGCGGCAGGTGCTGGTGGGCTACCTCACCGGCATGGGCCGGGACACCATGGAGCAGCTGGGCTACCCGGTGGACAGCGTGTACTACCTGCCCAANCTNCGGCTGCGGTTTGTGGAGTCCACNCTNTANCCNTTCATCGGCGGCGACACNGTCCGCCGCTCCGAGCCTATGGCCGGNGGGCTCCATCCGGCGGTGAACCGCATTTTCCCCTANGCCGCCCCGGATTTCAGCGAGGACTGCGCCGANGGNTCCACCTACCANNTGTCCCTGTGCTGTCTGGAGAACGCCCGGGANATCCTCCTCACGCTGGAGACNGAGTACCGNGCNCTCTANGCCCGGAACCTGACNCTGAGCCGCCTCAGCGAAGCGGTGATCCTGCCNCTCTGTCCGGACAAGGGCAGNTGNATGTCCTACGANCTCAACCGCGCCGCGTCCACCTANCTGGACAACGATATCGAGATGCTNAANCGGCTGCAGGCCAACTTCAAAATTGTAATAGGGTGACNAAATGCAATACGATCTGTATAAAAACNTTGAAATATCCGCACAGAGCCCGNTTTTCGGCGAACCGCTGCCCAAAAAGGAGAAATANCGNGTNCACCTTCTGGCTCTGGGAGACGTGGGCAGTACGNTGGCNATGGGCCTGCGGCTCATGGGCGGGGATGTGATCTCCACACTGGGCATCTGNGATCTGCGGGAGGGCGTGCCCCAGCGGTGGGAGTTTGAACTGAACCAGATCAATGTTNCTGATGGGGACCGATTCCCCNCGGTAGAAATTGTTGATGTTGATCNCATTCTGGACTGTGATGTGTTCCTGTTCTGNGCNTCTCGGTTTGTGCCGGACACGGCGGTGAAAAGCGGNGANGTGCGCATGGCCCAGTANGAGCTGAACCGCCCGCTGGTGGCAAGCTATGGCCGGATGGCACGGGAGAANGGGTTCAAGGGNATGTTCTGCGTGGTCAGCGACCCGGTGGATCAGCTGTGCCGCGCCGCNNTGANGGAGAGCAACAGGAATGAGGCGGGGGAGCTCGATTANAAGGGCCTGTCCGCCAATCAGGTTCGTGGGTTTGGNTTGGGCGTGATGAACGCCCGGGCCATGTACTANGCCCNNAAGGANGCCCGGTTTGNGNCCTANCTCACCGAGGGCCGGGCNTTCGGGCCCCACGGGGANGGGCTNATCATCGCCAATTCTATCCGTAATTATGACGACAAATTATCCAGGGAGTTGACAGAACTTACCAAGCACGCCAATCTGGAAATGCGGGCGCTGGGGTACAAGCCCTATGTGGCTCCNGCNCTGTCCTCCGGGGCGCTGAGCCTTCTCGCCTGCCTGCGGGGGGAGTGGCAGTATTCGTCTGTTTTTCTGGACGGGGTGTTCTTTGGGATCAGGAACCGGCTCACCGCCGGGGGATGNGAAGTGGAAAAACTTGATATNCCGGCTCCGTTGGCGGAGAGGATCTGGGATACGATTGAGATGCTGAAGGGGATAGATTAGTTCGATGGAGTAGTAACGACAGCGGTTTTATCAAGGTGTGCGGAGGCAGTACGGGGATTGAATTTTTCTCTCTCCTCTGATATACTTAAACCAAATACAGCGGAGGCCGTCATGAGTTTGAAATTTGAATGGGACGAAGAAAAGGCAAGGGCCAATCTGAAAAAACATGGCATTCCATTTGAGCTGGCTACAAAAGTTTTTCTGGACGAAAACCGCATCGAAATTTATGATGAGGCGCATAGTATCGATGAAGAACGATATATTACAATTGGGCTGGCGGGAGAAGTCCTGTTTGTCGTATATACAGAGCGGCATCCACAAATCAGATTGATTTCCGCGCGTCTTGCGACTNCAAGAGAAAGGAAGGTGTACTATGGTAACATTTGAGCTGGAGGGNTCGGCGGCGCTGACCGGCAGTGAAAAGATGCTNTTGGCCGCGGCTAAGAAGCTGCCGGTGGTCTATGATGATGATTCTCCGGAATTGACAGATGATATGGANAAGGCTNTTATTGCCGCNAGAAAGGAAAAGCCTTATCATGGGGAGCCGCTTACACTTTATGTTTCTCCTGCGACGCTTGAAAAAGTGAAGGACATGGGCGCAGATTATATGGCNATATTNGGGAAGCTGCTGGATAAAGCGGTTGAGGAGTATCGNGCAATTTCTTGAAATNGTGTATNAGGATATTATAGTATAAGNAATAAAANCCACNCTGGGTTTTCCCAGGGTGGTTTTTCTNTAGGTCAATATCACCCTAAAACAAATAGGTCANNTTGCCATAATAGATATGGTGATGATATGACTAGATTACGAGCCCTTCGGGAAGAACGTGGTTACACGCAAATCAAAATGCAGATGTTGACTGGGATCGACCAGAGNGATTATTCCAAGCTGGANACTGGGAAACGATATTATACCTANGAGCAGTTACGCCGTATTGCGTTGGCGTTAGATACCAGCATGGATTATCTGGCGGGGCTGACTGATGAAAAGCGCCCCTATCCGCGTAACCATTAAACGATGTGTGTAAGTTTCGCGCAATCCAGTGNAGGGGCGAGCATTGCTCGCCCCTGCATTGATTCATCTCAGATAAAATTTATCTAAAACATGTAGACGTTTTTCATCTAGGTTATCCTATCAGATAGGTGATTTAGATGAAAACCAGAATTAAAGACCTCCGCACAGACAAGGACCTGACGCAAACCCAGGTTGCCGAAGCCATCGGCATCACACAGAGGAAATACAGCTACCTGGAAACAGGTAAGCAGCAATGGCCGGACGAGCTGTTGGCACGCCTGGCAGAGTTTTACCAGACAAGCGTGGATTATCTCCTGTGTTTGACGGATGACACTCGCCCCTATCCCCGCAAAAAGCGGAAGTGAGGCGCATATGAAGGTACATCNGGTTTCAGCCATTTTAGACCTCCTCTTTCCCCCAAAATGCGCCTTCTGTGGCAAATTGGTGGAAAAGGGAGACCTCTGTGATGCCTGCAAAANCTCCCTCCCTTTCCGGGAGGAAGAAAACATATCCCAGCTCATTGGGGACAACAACTACCTCTGCGCCGTGACGTTCTACTATGAAGANCCGGTNGAGACNGGGGTAAAAGCCCTNAAGTTNGGCAAAAAGTCCTGGCGGGCGAGGGTGTTCGCCCGNTACCTCGCCCAGACNGCGGCGGANCAGCTCTCCGGCGAGTTTGACGCGGTGACCTATGTCCCCGTGAGCCTCCGGCGGAATTTTGAGAGGGGNTTCGACCAGGCCCGCCTCNTGGCGGAGGAGACNGCNANGATCTGGGNCACAGAAGCGNAACCAACGCTGAGGAAGATCCGCCACACCAANGCCCAGTCCTCCCTGACGGACCCGGCCCANCGGAAAAAGAACGTNCAGNACGCCTACATCGNCCCGCGCCCGGAGCGGGTGCGGGNCCGCCGCTTCCTGCTNATCGANGACGTCTGCACCACCGGNAGCACTATGGCCGNGGCGGCGGACGCGCTGATGGNGGCGGGCGCGGAGAGCGTCGTCTGCGCAACTNTGGCNGGNGGACACAGGGAAAAAGAAAAATCGGCGGAACCCTTGGAATAATTTGGTAAATTTTAAGAAAGAAAGTCCTTCCAAGCGCTTGCAAAAATTGGACGGGCTTAGTATAATAGGTTTTTAGAGTATAAGCAAAGATTTTGCTCAAAATAGATTCGACAACTGATGAGGTGTAAAAATATGGCGTTTGCGAAAGACATCGGTATTGATCTGGGTACCGCTTCCGTATTGGTATATGTGAAAAATAAGGGNATCGTTCTCAACGAGCCCTCCGTGGTGGCAATGGACAAGAATACCGGCAAGCTGCTGAAGGTGGGCGAGGAGGCCCGCCAGATGCTGGGCCGTACNCCCGGCAACATCGTNGCCATCCGTCCCCTGCGGGAGGGCGTGATCTCCGACTANGACATGACCGAGCGGATGCTCAAGGAGTTCATCCGCAAGGTGTCGGGCTTNATGGTCTTCAAACCCCGGGTCATCATCTGCGTNCCCTCCGGCATCACCGAGGTNGAAGAGCGTGCNGTGGTGGANGCGGGCATCCAGTCCGGNTGCCGCCGGGTGTACCTCATCGAGGAGCCCATCGCCGCCGCCATCGGCGCNGGCATCGACATCATGAAGCCNGACGGCCACATGGTGGTGGACATCGGCGGCGGCACCGCCGACATCGCCGTCATCTCCCTGGGCGGCGTGGTGGAATCCGCCTCCATNAAGGTGGCGGGCGACCAGTTCAANGAGGCCGTGGTCAAGTATATGCGCCGCAAGCACAACATCCTGGTGGGCGACAGCACGGCGGAGAAGATGAAGATCGCCATCGGCTGCGTCTATCCCCGGGAGGACGAGGCGTTCATGGACGTGAAGGGCCGCTGCCTGCTTACCGGCCTGCCCAAGACCATCACTGTCTCCTCCGCGGAGATGATGGAGGCCTTCGAGGAGCCCACGGAGCGCATCCTGGAGAGCATCCACGCCGTTCTGGAGCGCACCCCCCCGGAGCTGGTGGCCGACGTGTCCACCAACGGCATCATGATGACCGGCGGCGGCAGCATGGTCTACGGTTTCGACAAGCTCATCACCTCCCGCACCGGCATTGCCACCACCGTGGCGGAGAACGCCATCGCCTGCGTGGCTGAGGGCACGGGCCGGAGCCTGGATATGATCACCGATATGCAGGAGGGTACCATCAATCTCTCCCGCCGCCGTCAGGTGAACTGAGGGTGCAGCCGCCCTATTTCTAAGTTATTTTACAAAAATTGGTTTTTCTCTTGCAAAAGCGGAGGAAATCTGTTAGAATGGTTCAGCGTTCTGCCGTCCGGCAGAAATTCCCCGCGTGATTTTCCGTTGGAGGTTTCGATACATGTCTAAAAAATCAATCAGTCAAAAACGTATGGATAGAGAGCAGCAGGAGAATCATACTCTAAGCCGTATTTATTATGTATTCCTGCTGGGTCTGATCGCTGAGGTTTATCTGTTCCTGGTCTACCGGTTCTATGCCTGGGGTTCGGTAGGCTCCATGCTGGTGTGGCACAAGGTGCTGACCGTGCTGACCTGGGTAGGTCTGGCGGCGCTGGTGGCTGGTGTGGCAGGGGCCGTCATAAAACGGCAGGAGAAGAAGCTTCGCAATATTATGATTTGGGTTGCCGGGGCCGGCGCGTTCTTCTTTGTGTCCAGCTGGGTCGTCACCTACTTCTTTTCCAACGGCGCCGGCGTGACCGCCATGTGCATTCTGGTGCCCATTCTGGCGGTGCTGGCGTTGGTGTATCTGCTCTATCAGCACGAGTGCGCTTTGTGTTCGGTTGTCCTGAGCGGCGCCATGTTCAGCGTGTGGCTGCGGGGCGCGTCCTCCGCGTCTGCTATGTGGCGCTGGGCGGTGATGGCCGGGTGCATCCTGGTTGCGGTCATCCTGGCGGCGGCCATCTATCTGACCACCAAGGCCCAGAAGGACGGCGGCAAGCTGTGGAAGATCCGTATTTTCTCCGTGGACTGCGATTACCGCATCGTCTACGCCGTGCTGGGCGTGGCGGCAGCGGCGCTGCTGCTGGCGGCAGCTCTGCCCGGCATTGGCTACTACCTCATGTGGGCCCTGGGCGTGCTGCTGTTTGCGGAGCTGGTGTTCTATACCACCAAGCTGATGTAACACGGCATAACTTTTCTGATAACGGTCAAAGGCACTATCCGCCGGATAGTGCCTTTGATTTACGGATGGGAGAACTATGGACAAGCTTTCTGTACTCAAGCAATATTTTGGTCACGATGCCTTTCGCCCCGGACAGGAGACGCTGGTGGACGCCGTCCTGTCGGGCCGGGATGTGCTGGGCATCATGCCCACCGGCGGGGGAAAATCCCTGTGCTACCAGATCCCGGCCCTGCTTCTGCCCGGCGTGACGCTGGTGATCTCGCCGCTGATCTCCCTGATGAAGGACCAGGTGGCGGCGCTGACGGCGGCGGGGGTTTCCGCCGCTTTCCTCAACAGCTCCCAGGACCTGGAGGAGTCCCGGCAGGTGTGGAGCGCGGTCCGGCGGGAGGAGTGCCGCCTGCTGTATGTGGCCCCGGAGCGGCTGGAGAACCAGCGGTTCCTGGAGTTGATGGAGTCCCGGGATATCCGGCTGGTGGCGGTGGACGAGGCCCACTGTATCTCCCAGTGGGGGCAGGACTTCCGGCCCAGCTACCTGAAAATTGCGGACTTTGTATCCGCTTTGCCTAAGCGGCCCGTGGTGGCGGCCTTTACCGCCACGGCCACCGCCCGGGTCCAGGAGGACATTGCCGCCCGGCTGGGCCTGCGGGACCCGGTGCGGATGGTGACGGGATTTGACCGGCCCAATCTGTATTTTGATGTGCAGCGGCCAGGGAGGAAGAAACTTCCGGCGCTGATTTCCCTGCTGTCTGAACGCCGGGGGAGGAGCGGGATCATCTACTGTGCCACCCGGTCTGCCGTGGAGCGGGTCTGCGAGACGCTGGAGGGACAGGGCTTTTCCGCTACCCGCTACCACGCGGGGCTCAGCGAGGAGGAGCGGCGGGAGAATCAGGACGATTTCCAGTTTGACCGCAAGCAGATCATGGTGGCTACTAACGCCTTCGGCATGGGGATAGACAAGTCCAATGTCAGCTTTGTCATTCACTACAATATGCCCAAAAATCTGGAGTCCTACTACCAGGAGGCGGGCCGCGCCGGGCGGGATGGAGAGCCTGCGGACTGCATCCTCCTCTACAGCGCCGGGGATGTTGCCACGGCCAAGGTCCTCCTCTCCCACAGTGAGCAGGGCCCGGAACCCCAGGAGCTGGAGCGGCTGGGGGCCATGGTTGACTACTGCAAGACGGACGGGTGCCTTCGGGGCCGCATTCTGGAATACTTCGGACAGCCCCACCCGGACCAGTGCGGGAACTGCGGAAACTGCCGGGGCGTCTTCACCGAGGCGGACATCACCATCCCCGCCCAGATGATCCTCTCCTGTGTCAAGCGGGTCCATGACAAGCTGGGTTATTATGTGGGGGCCACCCTCATTGTCCAGGTGCTGCGGGGCGGCCACGGCCACCGGCTCAAGGAGCTGGGATTGGATGGCCTGTCTACATACGGCCTGATGGCGGAGGAGCCAAGGGAACGGATCCGGGCTTACTTGGACTGCCTGGAGGTCAAGGGGTACGTCTACACGGAGACGGAATATTCCACCCTCCGGCTGGCTCCTCAGGCAAATGCGGTGCTGTTCCACGGAGAGCGGGTTTCCATGACCAGCCGGGTAGAGCGGAAGATCGAGCCCGTGGTTCGGCAGAAGCGGGAGCGCACGGCTTCCGCACCGGCGGACGAGGGGCTGCTTTCTGCACTGAAGGCGGAACGGACCCGTCTGGCCCGCCGGGAGGGCGTGCCGCCCTATATCATTTTCTCCAACGCCGCCCTGACGGACATGGCAGCCAAAGTGCCCAGGACTATAGACGAGTTTTTGGAGGTCTCCGGTGTGGGACAGGTGAAGGCCCAGAAGTATGGGGAGGAGTTCCTGGCGGTGATCGCCGGGTATGAGAGGGAAAATAAAATCGGATAGCACGTAAAAATCCCTGGGGAGCGAAACGCCCCAGGGATTTTGTCTATTTCCGGATGACTTCCAGTGGGTGGTTTTCCCAGTCTCCGTAGAGGGTGAAGCTGTCCTCCAGGCCCTCGGTGATGGTTACAGTTCCGTCCTCGCCCAGGAGGATGAAGTCGAAGTCCGGGTGGGTCCTCCAGTAGGTTTCCGCCTTCTCCCGGCCCATGACAAACAGGGCGGTAGACAGGCCGTCCCCCTGTACGCCCCGGTCCGATACGATCGTCACTGAGGCGAGGCCGGCTTGGGAGGGATATCCGGTGGAGGGATCAATAATGTGGCAGTAGGTCTCTCCGTCTTGCTCAAAATACCGCTGATAGCCTCCGGAGGTAATGACCGCCTTGTCCACGATCTCCAGCGCTCCGGCATAGCCGCCCTCGGGAGCCTGGAGGGCTACCCGCCAAGGGGAACCGTCCGGCTTGGTTCCCAGCGCCTGGACATTGCCCCCCAGCTCCACGATGGCGGAGGTCACGCCTGCCTCCTGGAAAAGCGCTATCAGTTGGTCCCCGGTCCAGCCCTTTGTTACGGCCCCCAGGTCCAGTTCCATGCCCTCTGGCAGGGTTAGGTTTTCTTCGTCCAGTATCACCTGGGTGTAATCCACCTTTTCCAGCAGGGCGGACAGCTCCGCTTCCTCCGGAACCCGGTATTCCCCTGTGGTGAAGCCCCAGGTCCGGACGACCGGATAGATAGTTATGTCCAGTGCGCCCTCCGTGGTTTTGCAAAGTTCAAGGGCCTCCTCCAGCAGTTCGTGGGTTCTCTCCAACAGCTGGACGGGCGCTCCATCGCTGTGGTTGAGGCGGTAAATCTCACTTCCCTCATCGGTGACGGACAGCAGAGCGTCCAGATCTTGAATCTGCCCGGCGGCCTGCTGGAGGATATCCTGCGCCTCCTGGGCGGGCTTGCCGAAAATGGTCAGGGACATGATCGTGTCCATGGCCATCAGCTCATAGCGGCAGGGCTCCTCCTCCGGAGTGGCAGAGCAGCCGGTAAGCAGAAGCAGCGTCCACAGAAATATCAGAAAACGGTATCGCCTCATATGCTGTAACCTCCATTGGTCTGACCTCATTATACCCGCTTTCTCCTAAAAGGGCAAGAAACCTCTTGACAAATTCCAGGATTCGGCTACAATGGGAAAGACATGTGTCATGACATATGCCAGACTGAAAAAGCAGGTACATCAAAATGGAAACAATACAGGCGTTTCTCAAGCGAAAAAACATCGTTCTTTCCGCCAGACGCTACGGTATCGACGCACTGGGAGCTATGGCGCAGGGGTTGTTCTGCTCTTTGCTGATCGGTACCATTCTGAACACCGTGGGCAGTCAGTTCCACATTGGATTTCTCACCGCCCAGATCATCACCATCAATGACGTGGGCTACACTATCGGCGGCATGGCTTCTTTCATGAGTGGTGCGGCTATGGCGGTGGCCATCGGCTATGCACTCCAGGCTCCGCCGTTGGTGCTGTTTTCCCTGGCTACAGTGGGCTATGCCTGCAACGCTTTGGGCAAGGCCGGAGGGCCGCTGGCGGTGCTGTTTGTGGCGATTATCGCCGCTGAGTGCGGCAAGGCCGTCAGCAAGGAGACCAAGGTGGATATTCTGGTGACTCCGATTGTCACCACGCTCATCGGCATTGGAGCGGCCTGGATCATCGCGCCGCCCATTGGTACTGCTGCCAGTGCTTTTGGACAGTTGATCGTCCGTGCCACGGCCCTCCAGCCCTTCTGGATGGGGATCTTGGTCTCTGTGCTGGTGGGCGTGGCGCTGACGCTGCCTATCTCCTCCGCCGCCATCTGCTCGGTGCTGGGCCTGACGGGCCTGGCAGGAGGCGCGGCGGTAGCCGGATGCTGCGCCCAGATGGTGGGGTTTGCTGTTATGAGCTTCCGGGAGAATGGCTGGGGCGGACTGGTGAGCCAGGGCATTGGGACTTCTATGCTGCAAATGCCCAATATTGTGAAAAATCCCCGCATCTGGATTCCGCCTACGCTGGCCTCCGCCATCACGGGGCCCATTGCGACCTGCCTGTTTCATCTGGAGATGAACGGCGCGGCCATTAACTCCGGTATGGGGACATGCGGCTTCTGCGGGCAGTTGGGGGTATGGACAGGGTGGTTGTCCCCCAGCGAGCAGGCGGTGGACAATGGCGCCTCGGCAATCACGCCGGGTGCCATGGACTGGATTGGGCTTATTCTTATTTCTTTTATTCTTCCGGCGGTCCTTTGCTGGGCCTTTGGGGGCTTTTTCCGAAGGATAGGATGGATCAAAGAAGGGGATTTGACTCTGGCGGAGTAATCAGAAGGACCCGGAGGCTATGCCTCCGGGCCCTTCTTCATGCCGCCGCTGTGCGGCGGCCCCGGCTTAAATCTAATTTTAGATTCGCGCCTCGCCGGCGCGGGGCGGGGGCTAACTTTTCGCGCGCGCGAAAAGTTACAAAAGGGCGCTTAGGAAACTACGTTTCCTAAAAACCTTCCTGAATTACGGGGGTTATTAGCTACGCTACGACGTAACGGGTTTGATTCTATCGGGGTGCTTACCCACATGCTCGGTGCCTATCGTCTACCCGTTTGTTCTGACGAAGATCCAGCAGAATCCGCTTCTATTCGTACTACCTGGCCGCCGCCAGGAGACGATTTCATGAACCATCTATTTCACGCACCATCCCTGTAGGGNCGGACATTGTCNGCCCGNNTNTNAAGGNCTGCTGTGCGTGTCNGTAGAACGGGCGCACNCTGTGNGCCCCNACANNGNTTNNNGNTAGACGACAAATCATCAACCCAGCACCCCGGTGAGNTCCCCTCGCGTGATACGGTAGGGACTNAGANNACNTCCTNAAATAGNCGCATCGCAGAAGAAACCACACCAGCAGTCCGGTAGACCGGACGGACTANAGGATNAGCGCAAAAACAATTNTCCCCCGTAATAAATNAGGGANTCTTNAACCGNAGGTTNAAGCGCGCTTTTGCCTNCTTTTNNCGNGNGNNAAAAGNAGGCNCGGNGTCCGGGGNCGNGTAGNTCCCGGGCCNGGTGNAGAACCAACTGCCCTGCCGCCGCNNAGCGGCGGCAAAGAAAAAACCGCCCNTACTCCAAATAAGCATCGAGCAGCCGAAGGGTGTTGCAAACACCCTTCCGGTGGCTCCTCTCATACCCNTGNGACGCATATACCCCCGGCCCAATGAGCCCATGNCTTACATCGTGNCCGGCGGACAGNGCCGCCTCCACATCGGACCCATAATGAGGATACACATCCACCGCAAAGTCCGCNCCGCCCCGGCGGGCGGCNTCAATCAGTGCGGAAACNATCTCATAGTGNTAGGGNCCTCCGCTGTCCTTGGCGCAGATGGAGACCTTCCGCTCGTCGCAGCCCAGGCCGTCCCCNACACANCCCATATCCACACTGATGATCTCGCAGACGCCNTCNGGCACGGAGNCNGCNCCGCCGTGGCCTACCTCCTCAAACACCGTGATATGCTCCCANACCCGGCGNTTNGGNTTGATCTCTCCNGCCGCCGCCTGAGCGGCAAGCTCNAACAGNACNGCTACCGACAGCTTGTCNTCCAGAAANCGGCTCTTGATATATCCCGAGGGCGTTACCGTGGTCCGGGGATCAAAGCAGACGATATCCCCCGGCTGGATGCCCAGCTTCTCCACGTCCTCCCGGCTGGAAACCTCCTCGTCAATGACAACCTCCATTGCTTTATATTCCCGTTTCGCGGAATGATACTCCCGGTTGACATGGACAGAAGCATTTTTCATCTGAAAGGTCCCCGTATACTGCTTGCCGGAGCGGGTGATGATGCGCACATTCTCCCCCTCCGCATTGTTGGGCTCCATTCCACCTAAAGGCGTCAGATGCAGCCGCCCAGCGCCGGAGATCTCCGTTACCATGCCGCCCAGTGTGTCAACATGGGCCTCCAGCAGCACCGCGTCGTCCGCCGGTGCGTCCGGATTCAGACATACCAGCACGCCGCCCTTCCTGGTCATCTCCGGGTCCAGTCCCATGGACCGGAAGGCGTCCATTACATGCTCCGCCGCCATCCAGGTATAGCCGGTGGGGCTGTCGATAGCCAGCAGCTCTACCGCGCGCCGGATGCAGTTGTCCGTCAGTTGNTCCATTCTTTCCGCTCTCATGACAATAACCTCCTAGCAAGAACAATCAAAAAGAAACTGCCGGATGGGCTATCCCATCCGGCAGTCATCATATCACATTTTTCTGGAAACTGCAACTCAAGCCATGCGCTTGGCGCCCACATAGTAACCGCCGTAGTAATTTTCATAGAGGGAGTTGATCCGCACGCCGCTGCTGGAGGAGGCATGGATGAAATCGCCGTCGCCAATATAGATACCGACGTGGGAACATGCCTTGCCATTGCTGCGGGAGGGATCACAGAAGAAGACCAGATCGCCGGGCTGCAGGTCGGCGCGGGCCACGGTGGTGCCGCTGGAGCTCTGCCACTGGGAGGTGGCGGAGTGGGGGAGGCTGTAGCCGTACTGGCTGTATATGTACATCGTGAAGCCGGAGCAGTCAAAGCCTCTGGGAGAGGACCCACCGTAGGAATAGCGGGTACCCATGTACTGCTTGGCGGTGGCCACGATGTCTGCGCCCAGGCCGCTGGAACTGCCGGGAACGTAGATGTTCAGGTAATCGGAACGGATGTAGCCGGTCTGACCGTTATAGGAGACGGAGTACCAGTCATCCTCCAGAGCGATCAGGTCCACCAGCGTGCCGCCGTTCAGCTTGATGACCACGCTGCTGTCGGTGGAAGGAGCGCTGCGGACGTTGACAACGTCGCCGGTGATGATGCCCTTGGGGTCCACCAGGGGGATGCCGTTGACGGCGACGTAGTCGGCCTTGACATAGCCCTGCTGGCCATCCACTTCCGTGGAGCACCACTCGCCCTCAACACTGATGATGGAGATCTCCGANCCGCCCGTCAGGGTGGTGAGGATNTCGTCATCCATGGAGGGGCCGCCGCGGAAATTGACAAGGTCTCCGGTGATCACACCGATCTGGCCTGCCGCGGACTCCGCCCGGGCGGAGGAAATGGAGCTGCTGCTGGATTTGAAGGAGATATATTCAGCGGAGACATAACCGGTGGAGCCGTTGGCGCTGATATAGTACCAGTCACCCAGGTCCTCCAGGACTTCCACCGTGGCGCCGTTATTGAGGTAGGTAACAGTGGAGGAATCGGTGGAGGGCTCCGAACGGAGCCGGAGGGCGTCGGCGTTTACCGTGCCGGTCTCGGCGGCAAAGGCGGTAACGGTCAGAAACACAGCGGTCAGGACCGCGAATACAAGCATCTTCCCAAGATATTTTCTCATAAGTACTTTCCTCGATCTTCTCTTATGTGAGCTGGTTTACGGTTTTTGTCTTACTTTCCTGCCAGAGCCCTCTCCAGCCAGATGGCGGAGATGTCCATAGCGGCGTAGAGGCTGTCCTTCTCGCTGCGCTTGACCACGCGGTCGCGGCTCTTCAGTTCCGCCCCGGTACGCTGGAGCTCCACGGAAACCTTCGTTGCAATCTCCAGGTCATTTTCCTTCTTGCTCTCTTTGACCTGCATCAGAATGATATGGGAATCGGCCATAGAGCCGTAGTAGATCATCTTGCCCACCCGGCGCAGGGGGTGATTGCGGTAAACCAGCCCTTCCTTCTGCTCTGCCATCCGGTCACGTCCTTTCTGAAAACGCTCTAAACATTGGTTTGTCATTTATTGTAACCGAATTGTAACATAATGGTTTCAATCTGTCAACACTTTCCTCGCTATTTCCGGCAAGGAATTTTTGGCAGAAGAACGTGTGTTTTGNCGGAGTGGGTCAAAGGAGGGAAAAGCGGCGGAGGAAGTTCGCAAGTGTTTTTCTCTGCGCGGAATGGATGCAGGGAAATTCATTTTTACAGCAGGGACTGAAAATCTGATGAATCCCTGTAGGTGCGAGCATTGCTCACCCGTTTCTAAAGGGCTGCTGCGCGTATCGATAGAAACGGGCGCACAATGTGCGCCCCTATAGGCCGGTGTCGGGGATTATCGCGTTGGTGACACTGCGGTGCGTGACAGTAAAAGCGGGCGAGCAATGCTCGCCCCTACACAGATTTTNTCCATTCTGATGTGCCTNCCATTGAAAATGGATTTCCACAGGTCGNGCGGTCCNGCAGTTGACGGCNAGTCCGGAACCTGTTAAAATAAGGATAATTACAGGCAGAAANGGGGGNCNTGTCATGCAGAGNGGAACGGTCCGGGTGGATCTCCACGGGATGACCTGTGTCCAGGCCCAGGCGGCGGTGGANGCGGCCNTGCGCCGGGCGGGAGGCTCCGTCTACCGCCTGGAGGTGATCCACGGCTANCANGGCGGCACCCANCTGCGGGANATGGTCCGCCGGGTNTACAGCAAGCACCCCAGNGTGAAGCGNCTGGAGATGGGGCTNAACATGGGNTCCACGGAGCTGNTTTTGCGGGAGTATTGAATCCCTGTACTCATTATNATAATGTAAAGCGAGGACTTGACATATGCTGTTTTTGCACTACCCCAAATGTACCACNTGCCAGAAGGCGAAGAAGTGGCTGGATGAACAGAACGCGGCCTACGANGCCCGGGATATCAANGAGGAACACCCCTCCCTGGAGGAGCTGCGGGAATGGGTTGGCCGCAGCGGCCTGCCCNTGAANCGGTTTTTCAACACCAGCGGCCTCCAGTACCGGGCCCTGGGGCTCAAGGATAAGCTGGCGGACATGAGCGAGGAGGANCAGCTNGCCCTTCTCGCCAGCGACGGGATGCTGGTCAAACGNCCCCTGCTGGTGACGGAGAAGACGGTGATCCCCGGCTTCCGGGAGGATAGCTGGCGCGAGGCGCTGTGAGCGCCTGACACATGCAGAATATAGGAGGATACGCCTTTGAACAGACAGGAAGCGGCGGAACAATATAACAAGGCCCTGAAGCTGGGGCAGAAAAACTACAAGGAACGGGTCATTCAGGGAGCTTACCCCTATCCGCAGGTCCTGGACGAGGTCCTGGACGAGGCCATGGTGGCCGGGCGGGTGGACATGGGGATCATTGAGATCCCCACCGAGCAGATCATCGGCACCAAGACCGCCGGGCGGCGCAGCGCTTTCGCGTCCAACTTCATGCCCCTGCTGGATGTGAACTCGGAGTTTGCCGCCAAGTGGATGGACCTGTGCGCGGCCCACCTGGGGGACGAGGGTATCCGGGAGCCCATCCGGTGCTTCGAGTACCTGGGCCGGTTCTACGTCCAGGAGGGCAACAAGCGGGTCAGCGTGCTGAAAAGCTACCGCGCGCCCACCATTCCCGGCTATGTGATCCGGGTGATCCCCATCTGGTCCGANGACCCGACNGTGCGGGCTTACTATGCNTTTATGGACTCCTACCGCCTGACCGGGCTGTACCGGGTCTACTTCAGCCGTCCTGGCAGCTTTGCCAAGCTCCAGGCGGCCCTGGGCTTTGAACCGGACCACGTCTGGACGGCGGACGAGCGGCAGCACTTTGTGGCCGGGTTCACCTACTTCCGGGAGGCCCTTCGCAAACAGGTGGGCGAGAAGCTGGACATCACGCCGGCGGACGCCCTGTTGGTGTGGCTGGGCGTATACAAATTCGAGCAGCTCTGGAGCCTCAGCGCCACGGAGCTGAGCAAATCGGTGGCGGCGGTGTGGCCGGACATGAAGCTGCTCTCCGCNCCGGANCCCATTTCCGTCAGCACTGAGACCGAGGCGGAGAAGTCGGAGAAGGACGAGCGGGCCCCGAACATCTTTGGNCGTCTGCTCCACGCCNTGTTCCCGGACCATCTGAANATNGCNTTNGTCAACGAGTACAACCCCGAAAGCAGCGANTGGGTCCGCGCCCACGATCTGGGGCGGAANTATNTGGAGGCCATGATGGGGGATAAGGTCACCGTGCGGGTGTANAACGANGTCCGCCCCAGCACAGCGGTGGAGACCATGGAGCTGGCCGCCAGTGAGGGNGCGCAGGTGGTTTTTGCCACCACGCCGCCCCTNATNGAAGCCTGCCGGAAGNTGGCNGCNAAGCANCCCGGCATCCGGGTGCTCAACTGCTCCGCCTCCATGCCTTATGCCGGNGTGCGGACCTACTACAGNCGCATTTATGAGGGGAAATTCCTCACCGGGGCCATCGCCGGGGCCATGAGCCGGGATGGTCANATCGGCTATGTGGCCTCCAATCCCATCTTCGGCGTGCCCGCCAGCATCAACGCCTTTGCCCTGGGGGCNCGGCTGACCAATCCCCGCGCCCGCGTCAAGCTCCGNTGGTTCTGCGTGGAGGATGACGCCATGGGCGCGCTGGCCGCCGACGGCGTGGACGTGATCTCCAACCGGGACATCCCNGCCCCTGACCGGATCAGGGAGTCCTGGGGGCTGTGCCAGGTGCGGCCGGACGGCGCCATGCAGTCCCTGGCCTCCCCCTACTGGCACTGGGGCAATATCTACGTCAAGCTGGTGCGCAGCATTTTCAGCGGGAGNTGGGACGGNCTCAGCTCNCGGGATGGCGAGCAGGCGGTGAACTACTGGTGGGGCATGAGCAGCCGGACGGTGGACGTGTGGCTGAGTGCGGATCTGCCCGACGGGGTGGCCCAGCTGGTGCAGATTTTGCGCCGGGGGATCATCGACGGGTCCATCGACCCCTTCCGCCGCCCCATCCGCTCTCAGGACGGTCAGGTCCGCAACGATGGGGAGAAGTGGTTCTCCCCGGGGGAGATCCTGCATATGGACTGGCTGTGTGACTGCGTGGATGGGGAGATCCCGAGCTACGATCANCTGCTGCCCATTTCCCGGCCCCTGGCACGGCTCCAGGGGGTATACCGCGACCANATCCCGCCGGAGAAAGAGGGGCCGGTGCTGTGAAGATCCTGCTCGTNTCTGACAAAGAGAGCCAGTATTACTGGGATTACTACCAGCCGGGCCGTTTGTCGGATATTGATCTCATNATCTCCTGCGGNGATCTGAAGTCTCAGTATCTCAGCTTTCTGGTGACNATGGGCCGGGCGCGGGTGCTGTATGTCCATGGGAACCACGACCACGGCTATGAGAGGAACCCACCGGANGGGTGCGACTGCATTGAGGATAAGCTGGTAAAGGTCAACGGGCTGCGGATNTTGGGGCTGGGCGGCTGCCCGGTCTACAGCGGAGGNCCCCACCAGTACACGGANCGGCAGATGGCCCGNCGGATCAGGAAGCTGCGCTTCCANCTCTGGCGGGCCGGGGGAGTGGATATNGTTGTGACNCATTCCCCCGCCAAGGGATACGGNGATGGGGAGGATTANGCCCACAGNGGGTTTGAATGCCTGNTCCCGTTTTTGGACAAGTANCAGCCAAAGTATCTGGTACATGGGCATGTGCATCTGAATTACGGGGCCGAGAGGCCCCGCACCCTCTCGCGGGGNGNGACTACCATTATCAATGCGTATGANNGNTATATACTNGAGATACCGGATCAGCAGTAGTTTGCCGCCGCTGCGCGGCGGCNNNGGCTNTNATCTNATTTTAGATTCGCCCCTGCCGGGGCGGGGACGGGGGTGTACTTTTCCCGCGAGGGAAAAGNACCAAAAGCTCGCTTAGGAAACTACGTTTCCTAAGNACCTTCCTGAATTACGGGGGTTATTGGTTGCGCTACGACGTNNCNGGTTTGNTTCTANCGGAGTGCTTACCCANATGCTNGGTGCTTACGTCTACCCGTTTGTNCTAACGGAGATACAGCAGAATCCGCTTCTATTCNNNCTACCTGGCCACCGCCGGGAGACAATTTCATGCACCATCCATTTCATGCACCATCCCTGTAGGGGCGCACAGTGTGCGCCCGTTCTAATGTCATGCGGTGCAGTTCTTGAGATGCGGGCGGATGATATCCGCCCCTACGGCTGCATCCCGGGTTGTGCGCATATGCCTTTCGGAAGCGGGCGCACAAT